>CAZISU010000036.1:0-13700 GCA_964541935.1 uncultured Planctomycetaceae bacterium
GTTATCGGATCAAAGGAAGCTACGCCTTTCTTTCTGGTGCGTCGCGGACGCACCCTACTAAAAAATCTACAACGTCTCCCCCCTCTCCACTCGCCCTCTCGCGACGGTGGGCTATCTTTTTGGTGTTGCCGATCGCAACGCTTTACCAAGACGAACATTTGCCGCGCGTGGGCGGCGTCTTTATTGCCGGCCCCACTCGCGGCCGCAAAGGGGGAGACTGATGAAAGTTGCTAGCGAACATGAAGTATTGAAGTTGCTCGATACGCTGATCGACGTGGAAGTTCAACTTGCCCGCTATTATCATGTGATGACTTACTACATGCCCGAGCAAGGCGATACTTGGAAAAAACTCGCCCGGCAAGAAACGACGCACGGCAGATTGCTAGAGAAAATTCACCGCACGGCTGAAGCGGAACCAGAGAAATTCGCACCCGGCCAGTTCAGCGAAGCTAGCGCGCGGATGGTAGTCAACGAAGTTGACGACATGCGCAAAAAGATCTTGTGCGAAGAGATCACCCCGCAACGGGCCATTTCATTTATCCTCGATATCGAGGATTCTGTGTTCGAATGCTACGCGTCCGAAGCCGTGCAGACAGAGTCGGTCGAAGCGAACGAGATTCTCGAAAAACTAAAAACCGAAACCGACGAACACCGTCGTTTGCTCAAAAATCTGACGGACGGATAGCGTGGAAAAGTTCGGATTTCCAAGCACAAGGTATTACCACGGCGGCAGGCACATGGTTCCGCCTTCCACGGGCACGATCACGCCGTTGACGAAACCGGCTTCGTCGCTAATCAAAAAGGCCACGGTGCGGGCCACGTCTGCGGGCGTTCCCATGCGTTGGACGGGGATTTTCCGAGCCACTTCGGCGTAGAGTTCGTCTTTGGGCTTATCGAAACCCGCACAGGATGCAGCCAGCATGGGCGTGTCGATGGTGCCCGGACTGACGCCGGCGAAGCGGATACCGCCCGGGCTGTGGTCGGTCGTCAGGCTGCGGATCATGGCCGCCACGGCCGCCTTCGAGGCAGCGTAGACCGCGTGGCCGGGGAAACCGATGTCGGCCGCCACCGAGGTCGTAAACACGATCACCCCGCCGCCTTGTTTCTCCATCACCCGCACGGCGTGCTTGCTGGTCAGCACGGCGCCGAGCACGTTTACGTTAAAGAGCCGATGGAACTCTTCGACCGTAACGTCGGTGATACGGTTGCTGGCCAACATGCCGGCGTTTGCATGTACGGCGTCGAGTCGTCCGAAGCGATCGACGGCTGCGGCCACCATGGCCTCCACATCGGACTCATTGCTGACATCGGCGTATTGAAATACGCACTGGCAGCCTTCGTCCGTAAGCCGCGCGGCCAGGGCCTCGCCGGCCTCGCGTTGAATCGACGAGGTGACGACCTTGGCCCCCGCGCGGGCAAATAGTTCTGTGCAAGCCTCGCCAATGCCCGAGGTGCCGCCGGTTACTAGAATGACTTTATCCTGCAGATTGCTCATGGTATATATATCTCTAAAAAATCAGCCTTTAATCCCCGACCGGGCTCGCCGCTCGCCGCCCGATTGGCGGAATTCGATGGCCGCGTCTATCAAACTGAAAATGTCATATGTCGGTTGATACCCGAGTTGATAGCGGGCCTTGGTAACGTCCACGCAAAAGTCCTTGCCGACCGGGTCGACCAGTTCCAATATATCGATATCCAGCCGCTCGGCGGCATAGGCGGCCGCGTCGCAATAATTGAACGGATCGTTCATGGCGATCTGATACGTTTCGCCTTCGATACCCGCCGTTTGCAACATCAGCAGATAGGCCTGCACGCAATCCTCCACGGCCACGATGTGCCGCAGCATGGGTGCACCGTCGGGATGGCTCAGGGCCACGGCAGCGTCTTTGCGGTCGGCATATTCCGCGCGCTGTGCGTCATCCATAAGTTCCGGCCAGATCGGCACGCCGAAGCTCTCGCCGGCAACGGTCAGATGGCTGAGGATGTCGTCTTCGGCTTGGATCCACGACATGCGATTCACCACCGCCGGTACGCCGGCCTGGATGTAGAATTGCGTACACATCGTCTCTTCCATCACCTTCGACAACGCATAGTAGCCGGGATACGCACGCATGGGCATCTGCTCGTTGATCGGCAGCGGGTTGTCGTAGAAATAGATCCCGTTGACCGCGTCGCCGCTGGCAAGAATCACCCGCTTGGGCGATTTGGTACGCATGGCCGCGTCGAGAATGTTGAACGTGCCGCGGGCGCTGACGTCGATAAAGGCGTCGCGATCTTCCTTGCAGCTTGCCAGGTGGATGACCGCGTCGCTGCGCGAAACCAACTCCTCGATGGCTTCGGTGTCGCCTACGTCGGCCTTGACCTCCTCGATGCCGTCGATGCCCATGGGCACCCGGCAGTCGACGCCGATCACATCGTAGTCGTCTTCCAGCAGTGCCTGACAGAGCGGTCCGCCCAGCTTGCCCGAGGCGCCCGTCACCATTACGCGTTTAATTCCGCTTACTTTTCCGAAGCTTGCCATTTCGAATTTTCCTTTTTGTATTTCATGAATTCAACTACTGCGCCGTCTTCACTTTCGTAGAAGCCAACGGTAGCTGGACCGGCGTCGAACGGCTCTATCAAAACTTTCATGCCCTGCGAGGCTTCTTCGATATTATCGACGCTGAAAGCCACATGCGGATTGTTTCGCACCGGGCCGGTCAAGGGGCTGTCGTCCTCGAAGCGTAGCCACTCGATTTTATAAGGGTGACCTTGGAAGTTTGTCACCCAAACCCTGGTGGCCTCGACGAACATCTCGTCAGCCTTCTTTTCGGTTGTGATAAGCCCTACGTGATCGAATTTCATGCGTGTGCCTTTGTGTTTTAAAGTATGAGGTATGAGATTTGTGGTCTGAGCTTTGAGATTATTACGGGCTGCCTGCAATGGCGCCAGCGATATGTACTTCAGCGCCACATCAGGATCGGCTACCGGCGGATAGAGCACCACGGCCGCACGCTTGCATTGCTGGGGCGACTCGACCACAATCGATTTATCGCCAACCGACAAGGCAGCGCTCAATCGCGGTTTTTGCTTCGCGTCCGCAGGGAACCACACAACGGCCACTTTCCCCTGGGCCTTTTCCTTCCACTCGGCCGATAACTGATACTTCGTGCCCGGCTTGATCATCACGCGTTCACTGCACCACCCCATCCCCGGCTTCTGGCCACCGGTCGTCGGGGGAATGCAACGTAGCCGCCGCCAGCCATCGGGCTGTTTCGGCGTGTTCCAGTCGACACTAAAGTCGTTGTAACGCAAAAGATTACCCGACGGATTACTGATTATTGGCTCTATATTCAGCGATGCCGTACTATTGGCTTTCACCGTAACCTTCGCCTTTGCCGGCCGAAAACCCGGCCCAACGACCGCCACCTCGTATTCGCCCGGCGGAAGATTCCGGAAGGAGTAACGACCCTTGGGGTCAGCCAACGTTGAGTAGCGCGTGCCCAAGAGCATGACCTTGGCAACCATCTCCTGGTCGGCCGACGTTTTAGCGCCCGCAATCGAGCCTTGCAGACCGCTGTGGTCCGCAAGCGGCTTCCACCCCACGGCGCTCAACGTGTGCAACACGTCGGCCACGGCGCGAGCACTCTCCAAGGCGCTTTCCAGCTCGATGGGCTCCATCGCCGCCCGGTCGTCTTTCTCGGCCAGCGGTAAGAGTTTCTTCCCACGTGGTATGGAAAATTCACGTAGCTCTTGCATCCGCTTTACGAAGCCGGCCAAGGCTTCCTCCTCGTTGCTGCCCAACAGACGAGGTTTGTAACCCGGGATCTTGACCTGCTTGGCATCTACATAGTTTTCCATTATGCCGTGATACCGGCCGCCGCTGCCCTTGATCGCGTGCGGCGGGGCCCCGGTGTCTTCGGTGAAATGGATGAGCGAGCCCAGCCACCCCAAAACATTGCTGGGCGTCTCAGTGCGCAGAGCTTGCACCGTGCGGCGGAAGATGGGCTCATAGGATTTCGTAACCCCAGGGTAACAATGTCCCACGCTATCGAAGCCCGGCATGAACACATAATCGCGGGCCCAACACCGCGCGCCGCCGACGTGCAGAATCTGGTCGGTGTGCGTCAGGTCCGGCATCCAGGACGCGTTACCTAATGCCCCCAGATCGTTGCTGAGCAAACGCAGCACCGGCTCGTCGTCCGATAGAACCTCCGCACCCGCTCTTGTGATCTGTGGGTGAGGCCCCCAGGCCATCGCAAACGACGTCATGCCGGCTACCACGAGGATAAGCAACGCCAGTTCGAAGATTCGCGGGGCAATGAATTTCCTGATCATGATGTTATCTCCCTTTGATTTCCACAAAACGTCTTACATTTCAACAAGCTTTCCCGTCTGAGCCGATTCGGTGGCCGCCACCATCAATGCCACGGCCGCACGCGATTCTTCGGGCGTAATACGGTCGGGCATGCGATTATCTCGCACGCAATCGGCGAAGTAGCGGAACTCGTCCAGCAGCGCGCCGTGACGGGCGCCCATGAATGTGGGCCAGTAAACCGTGTCGGGTAGGTGGGTTTTATCCTTGTCGTGGATCTCCAGCCCGGCCTCGCCACAGTTGATGTAAATCGCGCCTTCGGTGCCGATGACTTCCATTCGCGCGTCGATCGCGTAGGGCGTGGTCTCGGGCAGATACCAGACAGACTCTATGTTGCAAACGGCCCCGTCGTCCAGGCGGGCCATGGCGAAACCGCCTTCGGGATACTTGCTCTTGTCCGGACGAATCTCCTGACCGTAAACGTTAACCGCTTTCGCGCCCGAGAACCAAAGCATCAGATCGGCGTCGTGGATACCGTCGCCGAACAACGCCGAGATGGAATCGCAGACCTGCAGGCCGATGGCCTTGGTCAAATTGCGACGAGCGTGCATGGAAATAATTTTTCCCACACGGCCTTCTTCTATGGCCTGCTTGGCCAGGGTCACGCGTGGGTCGAAGCGGCAAACGTGTCCCACCATGAACTTGCCGCCACCCTCCCGTGCGGCCTCGATAATCGCGTCGCAATCCGCGACCGAAGGCGCCATGGGCTTTTCGAGGAAAACGTTCTTGCCGGCCTTCAAGGCCTCGATGGCAATATCGCGATGGTCGTCAATGTGGGTGACAATGCCGATCACGTCAATCGAATCGTCTTCGATCATGCGGCGATAGTCCGTATAGCGACGCTCGACGCCATAGCGGTCGCCGAACTCGTTCAACCGCGACTCCGTCCGCGTGCAAAACGCGGCCAGTTCCACCCCGGGCGTGGCCGAGAGCGTGTCGGCATGTACCTCGCCGAACCATCCCAGCCCCAAAACTCCCCATCGAATATTTTCCAGATTACTCACGGGCCGATCTCCTATTGTGGTTATCCGTCGGCGGGAATTGCTGTTTTTCGGCACTCAGACGCCATTCGGCCTTCCGGCGAGCCGGGGAACTTGCGTTTTTCGGGCGTTTTTCCGCCTCCGTTTCGTTCATCCTAACCAAGCCCGAGGCAGTTGCAAGACCCTTGCGTAGCTTATAGTTCTTTTTCACGCGAGTCTTTTTCATAGCCCAGCACCGGGTTATCATGGTGGTTGCCCCCTCCCTTCGCTTGCGCTTCGGGTTAGTATGCCACACAACCACACCCCACCCTTAGAAAACTGGAAATCCCGCCATGACGTTTCCCATGCTTCGCTCGCGTTTGGCACTGCCACCAATCGCCCTTCTGGTGATCTGTGCAATTTACTTACCATGCCTAACTCAGGCAGCCGTTGCCGATGAAGCAGGCCTACTGCTTTACGTAGCCACAAACGGTTCGGACGATTGGTCGGGCCGACTGGCCCAGCCCAACACGCAGAAAACCGACGGTCCGTTTGCTTCACTGGCTCGTGCCCGGGATGAACTTCGCAAGATCAAAAAGGCCGGTGATTTACCCCAGGGCGGCATGGCCGTCGTCATACGCGGCGGCACTTACGAACTCGACAAAACCTTCTTGCTGGAAGCCCAAGACGGCGGTGACAGCAATCGCCCGATTGTCTACCGGGCGGCCGAGGGCGAAAAAGTACGTATCAGCGGCGGTCGTGATATTCCCGCCTTCGCAAAGGTCACCGATGCGGCAACCCTCGAACGACTCGACCCAGCGGCCCGTGGCAAGGTCGTGGCGGCCGACCTAAAGAAACTCGGTATCAGTGATTTCAGTTCGCCCGGTAGCGGAGGCCTGCGGCTGTTTTTCGGCGGCCAACCCATGACGCTGGCCCGTTGGCCGAACGAGGGCTTTGTGAAAATCGCCGACGTTGTGAAAACCAAACCACACAAGATCCACGGCCACCCGGGCGATCGCGTGGGCAAGTTCATCTACGATGGTGACAGGCCCAAGCGATGGGTGGGCGAAAAAGACGCCTGGCTGCACGGCTATTGGTTCTGGGACTGGTCAGACCAACGTCACAAAATCGAGTCCATCGATACCGACGCACGAGTGATAGCCGTCGTGCCACCATATCACGGATACGGCTACCGCAAGGGCCAGTGGTACTACGGCATGAACCTCTTGGTAGAATTGGATTCGCCCGGCGAATGGTACCTTGACCGCGAGACGGGCATGCTCTACTTCTGGCCGCCCAAGGAAATCAACCAGGCGACCGCCACCATTTCGCTGCTGGGTTCGTTAGTCAAGATTGAGAAAGCCAATAACGTCACCTTCCGCGACATCACCTTCGAATCCGCCCGCGGCACGGCCGTGGTCGTTCGCAACGGCAGCAACAACACGTTTTCCAACTGCACGCTCCGCAACCTGGGCGGTTCGGCCGTGTCTATCTCCGGCGGCAGCAATTGCGGCGTCGAGAGCTGCGAGGCTTACAACCTGGGCACGGCCGGTATATCGCTAAGCGGCGGTAACCGAAAAACGCTCGAACCGGCCGGGCACTTCGCCGTGAATAATTGCATCCACGACTATGGCCAATGGAAACGCATGTATAGCTCGGGCATCGGACTGCACGGCGTCGGCAACCGCGCGGCCAACAACCTCATCCATTCCGCTCCGCATATCGCCATTAATTTCAGCGGCAACGATCACATGATCGAACTCAACGAGATCCACCACGTGTGTCTCGAATCGAACGACGCCGGGGCCATTTATGCCGGCCGTGACTGGACCATGCGCGGTACGGTTGTGCGTCACAACTTCATGCACCACGTGACCGGCTTCAAGAACCGCGGCTGCGTGGGCGTGTATCTCGACGACATGTTCTGTGGCACCGAGATCAGCGGAAACGTCTTTTACAAAGTCACCCGCGCGGCCTTCATCGGCGGCGGTCGCGACGTGACGATTAAGAGCAACATTTTCGTGGACTGCAACCCGGCGATTCATGTCGATGCCAGGGCGCAGGGCTGGGCAGCGGGCAGTGTGGACACCACCATGAAAAACCGCCTCTTGGCCATGCCATACAAAGATCCGCTGTGGGCCAAACGATATCCCCGCCTGGTCGACATCCTCGCAGACGAACCGGCCGCGCCCAAGGGCAACCTTATCAAAGACAATCTTTGCGCCGGCGGACGTTGGGACGGCATCCACAAACCGGCCCGCAAATATCTTACGCTCGAAAATAACGTTATCCAAAAGGACCCCGCTTTCGTAGACGCGGCCAAAATGGACTTCCGCCTACGGCCCGCCGCGCCGATCCTCGAAAAACTGCCCGAGTTGTCCACCATACCTTTCGACAAAATCGGCCGGAAATAGGCAAAAACCCGGCAGCGTTATACACAAATGCCCCGAGCGTGGTATTGCATTCTTGCCCAAGTTATCGCATTATAGTATTAACGGTACAGGGTCGTGCTAACGCGGCACGACGGACTAGTTGCCCACCAGGCGATCGTAGCTTAAAGCTGGCAAATCGATCGTTGTGGGAGTCCTAGCCGAAAGGAGGTGGTGTGTGGAAATAATCTTTAATAGCCAGCGGGGTGGTAGCGTCTGACGACAGCCGGCGGGCTGACCGTCGGACAAGCCATCCGCTCGTGCGAATCAACGTGATTCGTCAAACGAGTCACGAGGCTCGGTCTCCTTCTGGGACCGAGCCTCTGCGTTTTTCTTGGGCCGTTTTTTCGTGAACGGTTACTTTTCTTCAAAAAGTGTCTTTTTCCCAAAATAATCGGGGGTTTCAAGAAACCGTCCGTTCGGGGTAGAATGGCTTACGAATAATCCGGGTGAGCCAGGGAAGAATCAGTAGAGGAAAACAGAACATGGAAAATCCTTTTCCGGGCATGAACCCGTATCTCGAAGAGTATTGGCGAGAAATTCATCAGCGATTGATAACGTATACGGGCGATGTCTTGCAATCGTCCTTGCCTGAATCACTGCGCGCACGAATTGAAGAACGGGTTTATTTAGAAAACGAGGACGTACAATACCGCCAAATTTATCCCGACGTTCACGTCGTCGAATATCCGCCGTTCGGCCAGCCCGATACACAGATTCCCCAAGGTGATGTGGTCGTGGACGAACCTGTGGTTCTGCAAATGGAAAACGAACCGATTACCCAACGGTATATCGAAATCGTCGACGCCGCTTCCGGCAATCGTGTGGTCACGGTAATCGAATTCCTCAGCCCTTCGAACAAATTGCCCGGCGCAGGACAGGATCTGTACTTGCGAAAGCAACGTGAGGTCCTTACCGCCGGAGCGAATCTGGTCGAGATCGACCTCACACGTTCTGGACGTCGCATATTCGCTATACCGCCGAATTACATTCCGCCCAAGTATCGCACGACTTATCAAATCTGTGTTCGCCGTGCATGGAAGTCCACTACGGCAGAAGTCTATCAAGCACCTCTGACAAAGCGTTTACCAACAATACGCATACCCTTGCGGGCCGACGACTGCGATATCGTCCTGAACATCCAGGCCCTCATGGACCAATGCTACAAAAACGGCCGCTACGACAACCTCGACTACAAAGTCGTACTCGACCCGCCGCTGAACGAAACAGACGCACAGTGGACCGACCAGCGATTGAAGGAGAAGGGTGTTCGTTAAGCCAAACCGCTGCATTGCGAAGCCGTGAGCGGCTTGGTACACTCTTTCTCCCATCATTATTTATTATTCGGCCACACGGAACAATCGATGAGCAAGCAACCGCCCGATCCCGCTAACCTTAGCTGTCCCGTCCCGCGTGACGACCATACTACGATACAAATGGCCCATGGCGGTGGCGGTCGCGTGATGAAGGCTTTGATCGAAGGTCTCTTCCTGCCGGAATTCGCGGCCGTCGAGTCGGACGTAAAACCAGCGGCGGGACCGCCACACGATAGCGCGATTCTGCGGGCCGAATCCATTCCGCCCGAGGCCGGACGGCTGGCCATGACGACCGACACCTTTGTCGTCAGCCCCCTAACATTCCCCGGTGGCGATATCGGTTGCCTGGCCGTGTACGGCACGGTCAACGACCTGGCCATGGCCGGCGCAAAGCCGCTGGCCCTCAGCACGGGTTTCATTCTGGAAGAGGGCCTCTCGATGGACGTGCTTCGCGGCGTGGTGGCTTCCATGAGCCGCGCGGCCGCCGAGGTGGGCGTAGCGATCGTCACCGGCGATACCAAGGTCGTCGACCGCGGCAAGGGCGACGGGATTTTCATCAACACGGCCGGCATCGGGCTGGTGCCGCCGGGCGTCGATATCTCGCCCGCGCGAGTTAAGCCGGGCGACGCCGTGATCGTTAGCGGCGACCTGGGCCGACACGGCATCACCATCATGTCGGTCCGCGAAGGGCTTGGATTCGAAAGCGACCTGCAGAGCGATTGCGGCTCGCTGGTCGGGCTGGTATCCGCTTTGATCGAGGCCGATCCAGACGTACACTGCCTGCGCGATTTAACCCGCGGCGGGCTGGCCTCGGCGTTGTGCGAGATCGCCGGCGACGCCAAGGTGGGCATCCGCCTGCACGAATCGTCGATACCCGTCTGCGCGCCCGTGTCCGCCGCCTGCGAGCTTTTGGGACTCGACCCGCTGTATGTCGCCAACGAAGGCCGCCTGGTGGCATTCGTCCCGGCTCAGGCCGCCGAGCAAACGCTAGACATTTTCCGCGAATATTTCGCCAAGCACCCAGCGGCCCATTCCAGCACGCCCGATTTGGGGCCGGCCATTATCGGATCCGTCGTGGAAGAGCACCCCGGCACGGTCGAACTCCGCAACCTGCTCGGCGGCGGACGCATCGTGGATATGCTTTCGGGCGAGCAGATGCCGAGGATTTGTTAGTATTAGAGGGCAGAAGGTGGGAAATGTCGAATGAGGAAGCTCGAATGAAGAAAGAATTAAGAATGCAGGAATGACGAAGTCCCAAGTCCCATACCTGACACCCCACACCTCCCTTGCAAAAATACCGAGAACTAACCGTCGCGACCGTCGTACTGGGCATCGTCCAGGGCATCATCCTCAACGTGGCCTTCATCTATGCCGCCTTGAAGCTGGGCTTCTCCATCGCCGGCTCGACCGTGGCGGCCATCATGGGCTACGCCGTTCTCACCGGCGTAATGCGACGCGGCACCAGCGTAGAAAATAACATCAACCAAACTATCGCCTCGGGCATCAACACCGCCGGCACGGGCATCGTCTTCACGCTGCCGGCCCTGTTCATGCTCAACGCCCAATGGCTCTCCCGCGGCGAAGCCGGGCTGGACTTCTCGCTCGTGCCCATGATCATCGGCGGCATCGCCGGCGCCATACTGGGCACCGTGCTGATCATCCCTTTGCGGAAACAGATGATCGAAATCGACCGCCTGCGATTCCCCTCGGGCGTGGCCGTGACCACGATCATCCGCGCCGGCAAGTCGGGCGTCGACAAAGCCAAGCTGCTGGCCGCCGGTTTTCTAATTAGCGCCGTCTGGAAAGGCCTCTTGCTGACCGGCTGGCTCGATCGCCTCAGTTTCATCGCCGACGAAGAAATCTATTTCGGCCTGGGCGTCTTGCCCGACTACGTTACGCCCGTCTTGTCGCTATCGCTGATGTCGGCCGCCGCCGGCATGCTGGCCGGACGTGGCGGGCTGCCGTTCTTCCTGGGCGGAGTGTTATCTTGGTGGGTAATCTCGCCGGCGGCCGTCAACCTGGGCTGGACGCCCGCTGGGCTCGAAGGCCCCGAGCTGCAAAGCTACGTCTTCTCCAACATGCTCCGCCCCTTGGGTATCGGCACACTCATCGGTGGCGCTTTGATGGGCGTCGTGGTCTGCTTCCCGGCCATCATCAGCGCCTTTCGCTCGCTGGCCGGCGCGGCTAAAACCGGCGCGGGCGGCGACTCGAATGCGGCCGACGAGATGCCGCTAAAGGTCGTCGTGCTGGGCACGCTCGTGGGCTTGGCCATGATCTTCGTGGCCGCCATCATGACCGATGGCGTTACACTCACACAGGCCGTCCTGGCCTCCGTCATAGGCACACTTTGGCTGGGCGTGGCCGGGCTGATCGTGGCCCAAGCCACCGGCATGACCGACATCTCGCCCATGTCCGGCATAGCCCTGATCTCCGTCACGCTGATGATGTTCCTCTTCGCCGGCAACATCGCCGCGGCCATGGTCGTGGGCGTGGCCGTTTGCGTGGCCATCGGCCAAGGCGCCGACATGATGCAAGACCTCAAGACGGGCTTCATGCTCGGCGGCAAACCCATCAAGCAGCAATTGGTGCAATTCGCTGTCACCTGGTTGGGCGTGTTCATCGCCGTGGCTGCTATCTATGCACTCTGGACCGGCGGGCCCGGCGGCCAAGGCGGGTTCGGCGAGGGCACCAGCCTGCCCGCCCCGCAGGCCGGCGCGCTGATGGGCGTTATCAACGCCGTCAAGACGGGCGACGTGCCCATGGACAAATACGTGATGGGCGGCGGCATCGGCATGGCCCTGGGTCTGGCCCCGTTGCCCGGCCTGGGCGTGCTCATCGGCCTGGCCATGTACCTGCCCTTCGCCATCACGCTGGGCTACGGCATCGGCTGCCTGGTGACCATGGCCTTCCGACGCATGAAAGGCCCCGCCTTCTGCGAACACAAGCTCGTGCCCCTGGCCGCCGGCCTAATCGTAGGCGAGGCCCTCACCGGCGTGGGCCATGCCATGTTCACCATAATCCGTTCCGCCGTAGGGGGAGGCTGACCATGTGGATTTCTAGAATCAGCTTCACCCTCTTCGTCCTGGGGCTCATGCTGGCCGTAACCGGCGCGGCCAAGGTGCCCTCGCCCGCACAACTCCAAGTCGGTCAAACCTGGCCCGACACGCTCCCGCTCTACGCCGCCGGGCTAGTAACATGCATCGCCGGCCTGATCGGCTGGCGTGTGGGCCTGCGCCGCGAAGACTCGGCCGACAAGCTTTCGCGTCTAGGCCCCAAAGGTATGATGCAACTAATCATAAACTGCCACCAGGCCACTGAACAACTCCGCACCGAGCTAGACACCCAGCCAAACCTCGACCCCGAAATCGTCCGCGAAAAAATCGACTCCCTCTCGACCACCTACTTCGAACCCTTCGTAGAAAACCGCTTCATTCTCATCGAACACTACGGCATGCGCCAAGGCGCCGAAATTCTCCTGCAATTCGCCTTCGTCGAACGCTACATCAACCGCGTCTGGTCCGCCACCGCCGACGCCTGCCCCGCAGAAGCCCGCACGTCGCTGGAAACGGCCCTCACTGCGTTAGATGAGCTATCAACCCGCGCGAAAACCGAGCTGCAAACCTTGTAGGGTGCGTCCGCGACGCACCAGGATTTTCTATCTCAAAGAAAGAGCAATCCAATGTCCAAAACAACCGTAATAGTGCTGGCGTTAATAGGCATTGGTATTGTTGGACTCATGGCCGCGTATCTATTGCACTACACCGTGGATGCACGCAGATCAGGGGCGGAGCTTGAACGCAGATATGCAGAAATACGTGCTAAAGGAGAACCGGTATCAGCAGACGATTTCCATTATAAGAAAGTGGATCCCGAAAAAAACGCAGAGACGTACATTCGACGCGCGAAGGTTGAGATAGAGAAAATACACACCAAGCTGCATAGTCTTGAAGAGCGTTTTCATGAAGAGCATGGATATGACAAAGACTTTGACTACAAAAACTACGATTCGGCTTTCGCCACACACTCCAAAATTATTCAGCTTCTTGAAAAAGCAGCCAAATGTCCCGAATATTCCAGCGATTTCAGCAAGGCTGTGGCGAACGCCAAAGACTTGCATATCATGAAAGTAAAGCACTTGGAGGACAATCATTTTATCGCGAAAATCTTATGTCGATACCGTGTGCAGCACCTTTTAGCAAAAGGCAAACGCGACGAGGCTGTGCAAAGCTGCGTCACGTTACTTAGGCTTATTCGTAAATTTGAAAATGACCCGACATTACTGAATTACACAGAGATCGCTTGTAATTGTCGTGCCGGTGCTTCTATAGGCCTGCATGAAGCACTGCAATCCGGGCAAGTTTCCTATGCCGTGCGACAAGAACTTGCTGACGAACTGGCAAAACACAATATCAGGAAAACATTCCTTCAGGCACTAAAAAGCGAGCGGCCGTTCGAACTCGCAGCATTTGATTACTTACGCAGAGAAGGCAACTGGTTCTCTCAAGCAGCCATCAACCGCCAAACACTTGACTATCTCAATGTGACTGAATCGAGAATTGCACGAGTAACTGCCTCATTGTCTAATAAGGCTAAGAACTCGTACAGTAATTACTTCCCGATATTTACCCTCGGTTTTATGGTG
>CAZISU010000037.1:0-1418 GCA_964541935.1 uncultured Planctomycetaceae bacterium
CCGGTTTTGCTTCTACCGGTTTGGCTTCTTCCGTTTGAGCTGCCGCGGGTTTTGCTTCCGCTGGTTTCGGCTCAGATACTTTGGGTTCCGGGGCAATCTGTTGGCTGACCAGTTTTCCGGTACGTTGCAGTATCTCGCGGAGCTTCTGACGCAGTTCGGCCTGTTCGCTAAACTGTTCGGCCAGGATGTGCCCGGCCCCCAGCAGCGATTCTGCGGCGGTGGGCACACCACGATCAGTGCTGATAAAGTCGGCCGCCCGGGTATCGAGATCGGCCGCCATATCGGCAGCGTCGAGGATCTCTTGAGCAAGTTCCTCCAGGCCGCGCGTGCGGGCCAGCGTGGCCAGCGTTTGCTTCTTGGGCCGATAGGGCAGATAGAGATCCTCTAGCCGTTTGGTGGTGCCGGCCGAATTGATCAGCTTGCCCAACTCCTCGGTTAGCTTTCCCTGCGACTCGATCGAGCGGAGGATGGTCTGCTTGCGCTCGGCAAGCATCCGCATCTTGGCCAGCCGATCCTGGACCTGGCGGATTTGCTCCTCGTCGAGGCCTCCGGTCTGGTCCTTTCGGTAGCGGGTGATGAAGGGAACGGTGTTCCCCTCGTCTAGTAGTTCCACAACGGCTTGTATCTGTGGGACGGGCAGGCCAAGGCCTCGCGCTACGTGCCGCAGATTAATGGCAGGCGATTCAAGCATGAATGGCTTCGTACAGATCGGGAAGAAAGTAACTTAAGTGGCGGTTTGCCAGAGTGTTAACAAACTCGGACTCTAGCGCAATATGGAGCAGTTGTCAAGGATGCGACACGAATCCAAGGTCCGAAGAGCACCATTGGAGCGGAATTCTCCGGAAAAACCATATTTTCATACAAATTCCCCAAACCCGCAAGACTCTAATTGCCGATACAGACTACACCAAGGGTGGGCCTATTGCGGACATGCTATCGCCTCACACGAGGCCCAATGCACCGCAAAACACTTGGGACTTCGGAGAATTTCGTCATGCAATCACCAAATCTTCGCGTTTTTTGTGGACCAAACGAAGAAACTTTCGAGGAAAAATCGGCGTGTGCGGCGGGCCGCGAAACAGTTCGCGTACCCCTGGCCGAGATAATCCCGCTTCTGGCAGACGCCGTACGTTCGCAGCGGACTTGGCTTAGCGACTTCGAAAACGACGAGATTACCATCTCCATGGATCTTTACGAAGTCATCCTGGCCTACCAGTATTACCGCTGTCCCTCAGCGTAATCAGTCCGCATATACCCCCCTCTTTCCGGTAAGACAGGATTCTCCCGATGGGATCCATCTGCGTAAACACCCTGGGTTATACAGGCAGTGCTTGGCGATTACGCTGACCTTGTCGACTTTGCGGAGAAGATGACTATCGAGAAGCAAGAACTAGTAGTGCTTGTTGATTTATCCGTCC
>CAZISU010000037.1:1428-13666 GCA_964541935.1 uncultured Planctomycetaceae bacterium
AAAGTGTTGGGGAGTTAGCCCTGTAGCTGACCAATTGCTGAGTGTTGGGGTCCCATAAATTCAATCGCAGACACGCAAGAATGTCCTGCGGGCGAAGTGAGGTAACCAGCGGCTGCTGCAGCTCCGGGATAGCAGCCATCGCCTCCGGCAAACGGTAGAAGGGAATGCGCGAACTCACGTGGTGGACGTGGTGGTAGCCGATGTTTGCCGTGAACCAACTCATCATAGGGCCGAGTTTTAAGTAGCTCGACGATTCGAGCGCACCGCGGTAATGCGTCCATTCCTCAATCGGCACAATACGCATGCCCTTGAAGTTGTGCTGCGCGAAAAAAAGGTACGCACCCAAGGCAGAGGCGATCGTAAAAGGAAACAAAAATCCATAGAAAACGCCGCCCAGCCCCGCATAAGCCCAGAACAGAGCGATAATCCCGCCATGTGCAAGCAGGGAGAAGGCTCCTTCCCAATATTTCCGCGGATTCCGCAGGAGCGGAGTTAGGCACAGGACGTAGCCGAACACCGTCACGTAGGCACAAAGGATCGTTAGCGGATGGCGGCTGATGCGGTATATAAGGCGTCGCCAGACCGATGCCCGTTGCCACATGGCAGGGGTCATGAGCGGGAAAGAACCGATGTCCCAGGTCACCAGGAAAAGCTCGCTGTTATCCGAAGCTATTGGCTGGCCAACATGCCCATGGTGGAAATTGTGGCTGTCACGCCAAGAGCGAGGCGGAGTGAGAGTAACGAGTCCATACAACCAGAACAGGACTCTGGCAACTGACGATCCACGCAGAATGGCGCCATATGTGAAATCGTGAAACAGCACGAAACCCCGTACAAGCAGCAGCCCCCCAAAAACTGACGCGGTAAGTCGCAGCGGCCACCAGGGCACTACCGCCGCGAATATCAGTACACCCCAGAGCAGCGTGAATGTGCTGCCTACGTACCACCAACTGCGGATGCGGGATTTTTCCGAGAATAGCCGCACCGCGCGAAGCAACTCCTTTCCATCGTCAGGAGGGGCGTTTGTGGGATCGGGCATGGAACCAGCCTCCAAATGCAGAACCAGTGCGTCGGCCTTCTGTCGCTGTCGGTCTCAGCACGCCAACATTTGAAAGATTAACATAATGCTCCTGCGAGTGTCAAGATTTGTAACCATTCGCAGAAAAATGTGGCATAGGCATATATTTTTCAACAACGGTTACGTTCAAATAGCGGCTGAAACCGTGCGTCTAGGATCTGGTCCATAGCACGCTGGGCCTGGTCGAGCAGTTGGGGTGACTGTTCCTGCTTGATGCGCTCGAGTACCGCCTGGAAGGCCCCGATCAGGGCCGATTCCTTCTGCTCGGGTTCCAAGGCGAAACGCAGTTCGGCGTCGGCCAGCTCGACCATATCGGCTACCAGCGGGTCGAGCCATTCGGGGTGCGGGCGGCCGTAGTCACTGAAATCCTTGATCCGCTGGGGAATGAAACGCCCGGCGAATTCCAGTGAACGTCGCGTGTCGCTGTCGTACAAGGGGATCGTCATGGGGCTGACCGCCAGACGCATGCGTCTATGCAGCAGCCCGTTCAATACCAGTAGCCGCAAGGTTTCCAGCAGCTCCTCGGCCGTGGTGTCGTAGTCGCTGAGCAGGATGAAGACGCCGAAATCCTGGCCGCTACGGGCCAGCCCTGCGATGGCGGTTTTTAACTGTTCGAGGTTGTGTCGCTTGTGCCAGCGGCGGATCAGGTCCGGGTTGAACGATTCGCCGCCGAGTTGCACCAGCGGCTTGAGTCGCTCGATCCACTCAAACAGTTCGCCGTGGAAGCGGCCGTCGCGGTCCAGCAGCGAACGGGGGTTGGTCTGGAAGCCCAAGCGGTAACGCTCTTGCAAGGGGTTTTGGCTCCAAAGCCGCAGAAACTCGACGCTGCGGGCTTTGTCTAGAAAGAAGTCCTCGTCGTAAATCGATGCCCAGGTTACCAGCCGCTCGCGCAAGGCCGGGTTGTCGACGTGGGCAAAGAGCGGCTGCCGCTGGACGTCGATATCCCACTCGCCGATGATGCGGTCGACATCTTCGATTTCCGCCAACAGTTGCCCGGCCGTTTTGGTGCGCAATTGCTGGCCGTGCAGCCGGTCGCAAAACGTACACTCGCCAGGGCAGCCGCGCCCGCCGGTTAGGTACAGACCTTGGAAGTTGTCGGCGAAACCGCGCAACAGCGACCAGTCGGGACGGTTGGCACGGATAATATCCCCAGCAACAACCGGACGATTGAAAGGCACGGCCGCCAATCCGTAGCCGTCGACGGGCATGGCGTTCTGAAATATCCGCCCGCCGTAGCGATAGACCAGGCCGGGAATCTCGGCCGCATGGTCCTTCGAGTTGGGTCGACGGGCCAGCTCAAGGAATTGGCAAAGCGTTTCTTCCGCCTCACCCGTGAAAACATAATCTGCCCCCGATTCCCGCAGCACGTCGAGCGGGTGTCCGCTGGCGGTCGGCCCACCAACAATCACCTCGGCCGACGAAACGTGCCGCACCAGCTCGACCAACCGCCGCAAGGCCTCAATGTCCCATCCCTCGAAACGAAAGCCCACGACGTGCGGTCGAAAATTTATAAGATACTCGACAAACGTCGCCCCGGCCGCCGCAATGGCCTTTTGTGCAATATCATGGGGCATCATAGCCGGGTTGCAACCCGGCCTACTTTGTTCGCCCGGCCGAAGCTGCACAACCAGTGGCTCGGCTAGGCCCTGCCGCGCGGTCCAGGCCGCCAACTCCATCAATCCGCTAGGCCAGCCGGCGGCAGCCAAAAGCAAGCGAATCCCGACGGGATCTTGTGCAGGGTGCGAGTTTTCTCCAGCGATTTGCGGCATATATCAATCATAACATGGCGGGGGCATACTGTGGGGGCATACTGACATCGACCCAAGCTGAGGATACCATATGCCTTGCATTCCCCTACCCCAGCAGTCATAATAACCTTTGTCGCGTCTGGGATTTTTCCCCGCGATTACCCCGCGCACACCCCCCGCCATGCGGTTTTCTTACCCATCCCGTTAGATACAAAAAAATTCAGAAGGAATAGCAACATGTCTCGCATTCTTCGACGTGATTTCATTAGACAAACCATGGTTGCCGGAACCGCTGCTGCGGTCGCGGGGCCGTTTTCAGAACGTCTCGGATTTGCCGCCAAAGGGGCCGCCGATAACCTGCCGGGTTCTAAGATGAAGCTCGGTCTGGTGACTTATCAATGGGGCGCCAAGTGGAAGCTGCCGGCGCTCATTAAAAACCTGGAGGACTCGCAGGTTCTGGGCGTCGAGCTACGGACCACACACGCCCACGGCGTGGAACGAGATCTGAACGCGAAACAGCGTGCCGAGGTCAAACGCCGCTTCGCCGACTCGCCGGCCACGCTGGTGGGCCTCGGCAGCGACGAGCGATACGACAACCCCGACCCGGCCGTGTTGAAGAAGGCCATCGAAGATACCAAGGATTTTGTCAAACTCAGCCACGACGTCGGCTCCAGCGGCGTGAAGGTCAAGCCCAACAGCTTCCACAAGGGCGTGCCGCGGGAAAAAACCATCGAGCAGATCGGTAAATCTCTCAACCAATTGGGCCGCTTCGCCGCCGACTACGGTCAGCAAATCCGCCTGGAAGTACACGGCCAGTGCTGTGAGCCGGCTACCATGAAAGAGATCATGGACGTGGCCGACAATCCGAACGTCTTCATCTGTTGGAACTCCAACGGCCCGGACCTGGCGGGCAAGGGCTTGCGTCACAATTTCAATCTCCTCAAAGATCGCTTCGGCGCCACCTGCCACATTCGCACCCTGGACTACAAAGCGTACCCTTTCCAGAAGCTGGTCGATATGCTTGTGGAAATGGACTACGACGGCTGGCTGTTGATGGAATGCGGCGGACAGCCCAAGGACCCGGTGGCCGAGATGGCCCGCCAGAACGAGTTGCTGGCCAAGATGATCGTCGCCGCGAGGAAGGCGTAGTACTGCGTAACAGAATGAATGATGAGGTAAATGGTAGCCCCGATAGCTCGTCTATCGGGGTGCCGCAGGCACAAGAGGTGACCACGCCGGGCCTCATATGCATCTTCGAGTTTTGACGGAAAAGACCAAGCATCCTGACGGAAAAGACCATTGACCTGGAATGTTGGTTTGGTGTTTAATGGTTATGAAGGAGCTGTCACAATTAGCATACTAATAGTATAGCATTTCTGGCGGTCTCCTTGCGCGAACGGAGTTTCAGGCATTAGTTGTGGTGCGTCGGCGGTTGTGACGTGGTTGAGCGTGACTTTTGATCAGACGGTTGGCCTTGGCGGTCCGTCTTTTGTGACAACGAGGAGAACAATTATGTGTGCCCGTTTCTTTGCTTCCAGATTCTTTGGAACTCGAAAGCCCGCTTTCCTTAGAAAGCCCGGTTTTACCCTGGTCGAACTGTTGGTTGTGATTGCCATTATTGGCATTCTCATCGCCCTTTTGCTGCCGGCCGTGCAAGCGGCGCGAGAAGCGGCTCGGCGCATGCAATGTTCGAACAACGTCAAACAGATCGGGCTGGCCTTTCATAACTACGCGGCCGTTTTCAACCGTTTCCCGCCCGGCTACGGACCACAAACCCTGGGACCAGATACCGGAGGCGGACAAGGATCCGAGTGGACGTTCGTGGCCAGATTGTTCGGCTATCTAGAACAGGACTCCTTGAAAGACCAGATCACCTGGGAGGAAAATGGAGCCGGCGGACATCATCATACTCGGGATAACCCCAGCCCCACGGGCAAGGTTTATGGTCCGATTTGCCAGGCCAGTCCGGCCGCTTTCAAGTGCCCCAGCGATCCGGGGGCTTCGCGACCATGGAAGTACGCGCCCTCGAGTCTGGAGTTCGCCCGCATGTCCTATGGGGGTAACTTCGGCATCGGCCGCATGGAAGGTCCCAAGCCGGCGAACACGCAGCTTCCGATTATTGATCCAACGATCCATATCGACGGTATTCTGGGTTGGAATTTTGGAGCAAGGTTGGCCGATATCAGCGACGGCATGTCATCGACCGCCCTGATGGCCGAACTGATCGTTGGCCAGGATGAGTTAACTATCCGCGGCGTTCATATCTACGACGAAGGCCCGGTCGTTATGTTTACCTATTCGCCCAACGACATGACCCCGGACATCGTTCGCAGTGTGTGGTGCGGCCCTCAGGACGACGTGACCAAAAATCCCGGGGCTATCGCTCCTTGCATTGGAAGCTCTAATCAAAACCAAATTGTCCATACCTCGCGCAGCGTCCATCCCGGCGGGGTCACTCTGGCGCTCTGCGACGGAAGCGTGCGGTTCGTAAATGAAGAGATCGACATTTACCTCTGGCAGTGCCTGGCAACGCCCTCCGGTGGAGAGACCTTGGCCGAAAGAGACTTCTAGTAACGTATGCTGGGTTGCAACCCGATAAAATTCACAAAGGTCTCTTTCATGCACGTATCGAGATTGTTCTTGTTTAGATTCGTTCTGCTTGCCCTCACTCCGGTACTGTTTTGCGGTTGCGGTGACAGTCGCCTGCCGGTCTCGGGCACGGTAACACTCAACGACAAACCGCTGGCGCTGGGCACGATCACTTTCGTCCCCGCCAGCGACAAAAAAGCCAACAGTGCCGGTGGGGCAATAACTGAGGGCAAATTTTCACTTCCCGCCGGTAAAGGGCTCCTACCGGGAAAATATCGCGTCAGCATTACGCCCATCCAAAAGACGGGCCGCCAGATCCGCGATTCGATTTCTGGCAAAATGGAAGATGAGCGAGCCCATGTCAATTACAGGGAAGCCGGCAAACTGAAGGCTACCGTCGAAGCCGGCAAGGAAAATAAGTTGGATTTCGCCATAACTCGATAGAGGTAAAACGGCCCTTGGCAGCGAAATAATTGTCCGTAACGCCGATTCTGCCCTTGGACACGAGCGGCCGCCTCTCTAGAATGACGGCCAACGGACAATACCCCCCAACTATTTCTTGAGCAGACCCGCGCCGCTGTGATCGGTGATCGCAATCCGTCGGCGCGACGGCGGCGAGTGGCCCGATGCATATCTGGATCTTCAACCACTACGCCTGTTTCCGCCACGGCAGCGGGCTCACCAGCCACGCCGTCATGGCTCAGACACTGGCCGCGGCAGGGCACGAAGTCACCATTTTTCCGGCCGCTTTCGCCCAGGTGTACGCTCCAGCGGTGGAAATCGAAGGCCAGCAGCCCTTTACGGACCAGTTCGAAGGCGACGTGCGCTTTCGCTTCGTGCGGACGCGGCCCTATCGCGGCACGGCGGGCCGACTGCTGAACATGCTCAGCTATCGCAAAAACGTGGCCCGTTGCATTAAGGGGCTGCAGCGGCCCGACGTGATTATCGGCTCGCTGTCGCACCCCCACGCCGTCGAGGCGGCTCGGCAGCTTGCACACCGCTTGGGTTGCCGCTTCGTCTACGAGATCCGCGATATCTGGCCGCAATCGCTGGTCGAGTTGGGTGGGATCTCACGCCTGCATCCCATCTACTGGCACTTTCGCGCGCTGGAGCGACAGGCGTTCCGGCATGCCGACGGGGTTATCAGCGTCTTGCCCGGCATCGAGCAGTACGCGGCACTGCACGGCGTGTCGGCTGATCGCGTGGCCTACATCCCCAACGGCATCGACCCCCAGCTCTACCCCGAACCGCCCCAGCCGTCGCCGATCGACTCGGGCAAAGGCGACCTGGGCAAAGGCGACCCGTTGGTAATCTCCTGCTTCACCCGCTTCGGCTCGGGCAACGCCATGCAGACTATTATCGACGCGGCCGCCCTGTTGCAAAAGGATCCGAAGCGTGATGCCAAAGGCGGCCGTGATATTGTAATTCGCCTGGTCGGCGATGGTCCCACGCGTGCCGGCCTCGAACAACGCTGCGCCGAGTTGGGCCTCGTGAACGTCGAGTTCCTGGACCTGGTTTCAAAGCCCGAGCTTGTGGAACTGGCCCACAGCTCGCACGCCTTCGTGCATTCCCATCGCCGTATGCGCGTCATCGAGCAGTACGGTATGAGCGTCAACAAGGTATTCGCCTTCATGGCCTCCGGCCGCCCGGTGATCTTCGCCTGTCACTCGTCCTACGACCCCGTCGGCGAATCCCAAGCGGGAATCACCGTCGCGCCCGAAGATCCGGCCGCCATGGCCGCCGCCATGCGAACTCTCCGCGACCTTTCCCCAGAAGAGAGAGCCGCCATGGGGCGACGTGCGCGGGAACACGTTTTAGCGCACCACGATCTAACCAAAACGGCACGGCGGCTGGAGTCGTTTCTGCAAACGCTGTTGTGAGCGGTCCTGCTTAGACTACGCCTTGTTGCAGCATGGCGTTTGCCACTTTGACAAAACCGGCCACGTTGGCCCCATGCACATAGTTGACGAACGACGAGCCGTTCTTGCCGTAGCGGACGCAGTTTTCGTGGATCGAATGCATGATCTGCTGCAAACGCCCGTCGACTTCTTCGCGCGGCCAGTGCAGGAAGCCGCGGTTTTGCGCCATTTCCAACCCGGATACGGCCACTCCGCCCGCATTGGCGGCTTTGCCGGGACCGTATAGGATCTCGGCCTCGAGAAATGCTTCCACGCCCTCGCGCACGGTCGGCATGTTGGCTCCTTCGGAAACACACATGCAGCCGTTTTCAATCAGCGTTTTCGCGTCAATCAGCTCGATTTCGTTTTGCGTCGCGCTGGGGAAGGCCAAATCACATTTTACTGTCCAGGGCTTCATGCCGGGCAGGTATTCCACGCCCTTGAATTTATCGGCATACTCGGAAACTCGTCCCCGGCGGACGTTTTTGAGTTCCATGATCCAGGCCAGTTTTTCCTGGTCGATGCCGCCTTGGTCCACGATCGTTCCGGCCGAGTCCGAGAATGTTACAACCTTGGCGCCAAGTTCGATAAGCTTCTCGATCGTGTATTGGGCAACGTTTCCCGAACCGGAAACCACGGCCGTTTTGCCTTTCACGCTGTCTTTTCGCGTGGTGAGCATCTCTTTGGCAAAGTAGACGGCTCCGTAGCCGGTGGCCTCGGGACGGATCAGTGACCCGCCGTATTCCAGGCCCTTGCCCGTCAGCACGCCGGCAAAGCGGTTCTGAATCCGTTTGTATTGGCCGAACATGTAGCCAATCTCACGTCCACCGACACCGATATCGCCGGCCGGTACGTCGACGTCCGGGCCGATGTGGCGCGACAATTCCGTCATGAACGACTGGCAGAATCGCATTACCTCGTTGTCGCTTTTCCCCTTCGGGTCAAAGTCCGATCCGCCTTTTCCGCCACCCATCGAGAGGGTGGTAAGACTGTTCTTGAAAACCTGTTCGAAGGCCAGGAACTTCAACACGCCAAGATTTACCGTGGGGTGGAATCGCAAGCCGCCCTTATAAGGACCAATGGCCGAATTCATTTCCACACGGAAACCGCGGTTTACCTGAACGTCGCCCTGGTCATCAAACCAGGGAACGCGGAACATAATTACTCGTTCCGGCTCGACAAGCCGATCGAGGATGCCTGCATCCTGGTAAGCAGGCGTTGCTTGGATGACGGGCATCACGGACTGAACCACTTCCTCAACAGCCTGGTGGAACTCGACCTCGCCGGGATTCTTCGCGGTCAGCCGCTCCATGAAATGACGTGATTGGGCCGAGACGTTTATCGCGGAATCTTCTGGTGTTTTAGTTTCAGACATGAGAATTTCCTCCTTAGGATTATGCTGATACGTGGCACTCGAACAGCGTGGGCCGGATCGTATTCAGTTTATTATATCGGCTTTAGTTCTAGTGCGGTAGTGTGATTATAACTAATACTTATCATTGCTTTTACTTATAGTATACTCTTGTATAATTAGGCTGTCTCGCTTTAGCGTGGGAAAGACTTGTGGTTCGTGCCGATATGATCCTTAATACACCCGCAAACCGCATTTTCTTTTCAGTAGGGTACGTCACCATCAACCCAGGCCCAAAATCATGCCACAAATAAACGTTCAATTGAGCACGGGACTTCCCGGTTTGGACCGAGCCCTGCGCGGTCTGCTTCCCGGCGACAACATCGTATGGCGGATTGAATCGACTGACGATTATGCGCCGTTCATCGAGCCGTACCGTCAAAGTGCCGTCGAAAGGGGGAGAGGGCCGATTTACTTCCGCTTCGGACACCACGCTCCACTTCTGCCGGACCACGCCGGCGTCGAAACACATCGAGTGGATCCCAACGCCGGATTCGAAACCTTCATTTCGGAAATTCACAGCGTGATTAAGAAGTCGTCGCGCGGGACGTGGTTCGTTTTCGACTGTCTATCCGATCTGGCCGTGGCATGGCGCAGCGACACGATGCTAGGGAACTTTTTTGTTCTCACTTGTCCCTATCTCTACGATGTCGATGCCATCGCCTACTTCGGAATCAAGCGGGATTTTCATTCCAACGATGCCATCGCCCCCATCATGGCAACAACTCAGGTGTTCTTGGATATTTATCGCCACGACAAGCGGCTCTATGTGCATCCGGTCAAGGTCCAGCAGCGTCATTCCGACAGCATGTACATGCTGCACGCCTGGATGAAGGACGATTTTATGCCGGTCCGCGACAGCGCCACCACCGCCGAAATCCTGCACGCCAACCCATGCCTTCCGAACGAATCGGAACTCAGCGGGCAAGGCGTTTGGCACCGCACATTCCGGCACGCCGAAGAGGCGGCTCGCGCGCGGCGTGCCGGCGACGCGGGCAATGCAGACAACGCAGGCGACACCCAGATACAAGATGCAAACCAGCCGCAAGACGGTGACGAACGCGATGCAACAATTCTGCATCAATTGCTGGAAACGGCCGTTACCCGCGACCGGGAAATGCTCAAAGTTTGGATGCAATATCTATCCATAGAAGACGTACTCGACATCGGGCGTCGCATAATCGGCACGGGACTGATCGGCGGCAAAACGGTGGGCATGTTGCTTGCCAGGGCGATACTCCGCCGCACCGATCCCCAATGGGCAAAGTTGCTAGAGGTTCACGACTCGTTCTACATCGGCTCCGACGTTTTCTATACGTTCCTAGTGCAGAACGGCCTTTGGTGGACCTGGCAGAAGCACCACAACCCCAAGGAGTATCTCCTCGACGCCGAACACGCGCGTCGGCGTATCCTGGTGGGGAAATTTGCCGACAACATTCAGCAGCAGTTCCGCACGATGTTGCATTACTTCGGACAATCGCCAATTATCGTGCGCTCCAGCAGTCTCTTGGAAGACAGCTTCCAGAACTCGTTTGCCGGTAAATACGACAGTATCTTCCTCGCCAACCAAGGCTCGCCGGAACAACGCCTACAAGACTTCATGGCCGCCGTGCGGGCAATTTACGCCAGCACCCTAAGCGAAAAAGCCCTTACCTATCGCGCCCGCCGCGGAATGCTCGACCGCGATGAGCAGATGGCCCTTTTGGTGCAGCGGGTTTCGGGCGAATTTCACGAGGGACTTTTCTTTCCGCAACTGGCGGGCGTCGGTTTTTCCTATAATCCTTATGTCTGGAGCGATAAGATTGACCCGCAAGCCGGCGTGCTGCGTTTGGTGTTCGGCTTGGGCACGAGGGCCGTCGACCGCACCGACGACGATTATCCGCGCGTGATTGCGCTCAATGCGCCGGAACGTCGCCCCGTGGCCGGATACGATGACATCATTCAATATACACAACGCCGCGTCGATGTTCTCGACTTGCAGGCCAACCAGTTCGTCACCGAAGAGTTTGGCGACGTTGCCCGACGCAGCCCCGAATTGCCCTACGATCTGTTTGTATCGGACGCCGAGCGCCAGCGTACATATCAACCGGACGCCCAAAAGCCCGACCCGGCCGACGGATTTCTGACTTTCGACGGCCTTTTGAAGAAAACCGACTACGTTGCCAAAATGCGTGACATGCTGGCGATTTTGGAAAAAGGATACGGCTGTCCGGTTGACGTTGAATTCACCACGAACATTCGGCCCGACGGCTCGTTTTTGGTCGACGTGGTGCAGTGCAGGCCCTTGCACGTACAAAGCGACTGTTCGGTGGCGGCCCCGCCGGAGGAAATTCCGCCCGAGGATCTCTTGTTTCGATCTCGCGACTCGATCATCGGCCGCAGTCGGGTTACCACACTCGACCGGATCATCTACGTTGTGCCGCGGGTCTACGGCCAGCTTCCGCTCGCCGACCGCTACACGGTTGCCCGCTTGGTGGGAAAGCTGTGTCGGCTGGAACCGACGCAGGCCGAAACGCCGAACGCTAACGGTCCGCCCGTCGCCGTGGATGCTTACGTCGGCGATAACGGTCACGAAGACACGGTTCTTTTGTTAGGGCCGGGACGCTGGGGCACCTCGATGCCTTCGCTGGGTGTTCCCGTCACCTTTCACGAGATCAGCAGCATCGCCGTTTTGGGAGAGATCGTCGCCATGCACGATAATCTTGTCCCCGATGTCTCCTTGGGCACGCATTTCTTCAACGAACTGGTTGAGGCCGACATACTCTATTTCGCGTTTTTTCCGGATCGAGAAAAGAATACCATCAGCGTAGACCTTTTTGAATCCGGTCCCAACCAGCTTGAACGACTAATCCCCGACATGGCCGCTTGGTCTAATGTGGTGAAAGTCATCGACACTGTAGATCTGTCGCCCGGCCGCCGCGTTATTCTAAATGCCAATACTCCGAACCAAGATGTCGTCTGTTACAGGGACGGTCTTGAAATGGGGCATAGCCATCGCACAGATGCAAGGTAATATCCGAACTCGCATCACGAATAAAACTCCCCATGCCCTACCGCCTCGAAGGCATTTTTGATGTGCTCGATCTTGGGCCGCCGCTCGCTTTGCGGCCAGATTACAGCTATCACGTCGAAACGAGCCGCGTATTCCAACAGCCCGCGGCGTTTGAGAAACGCAACCCCCGCCCGCGTGATTTGTCGTTGTTTCTTCACATCGACGGCGTCGGCGGGGTGGTCGAATCCGAGGGGGTTCTGCCAGGTCTTGACCTCGACAAAAACTACCGTCCGCCCGTCGACGGCCACGATGTCCAGCTCGCCCAGACGCGTCCGCAGACGCCGCGCGACGATCTTGTACCCCAAACGTTTGAGAAACTTTTCGGCCGCCGCCTCACCCCGCATCCCCAACCCGTGCCGCGGATCAGACGCCGACAGACGGCCCCGTCGCAATCGATCGAACCAACCGGCAAGTGTTTCTAGCATTGGCATCAATCCTTCTTCATCAATCCTTCTTCAACGA
>CAZISU010000038.1:0-13609 GCA_964541935.1 uncultured Planctomycetaceae bacterium
CTTTCCAGAGCACAACGCAGCACGGCGCCTTCGCTTTCGGGTACGGGCTGTCCGGTATTGGAGCAGAAGCGGCGGATGGCGTCCGGCATATCGGAGGGCGCGAGGAACATTTGCGCGTCGGGATCGATGAAAGATACCAACGGCGATGCGGCGGCCGACATCTGGTTCAAATCTTCCCAATCCAGATCCCGCCCATCCTGGTTCCAGCGGCGTCGACACTCTTGGATAACCCACATGCCGGCGATATTCTTCAGCAATCTGGTTGTTTCGCCCACCCCACCCTCGTTGGTGAAGCCATGCCGCATCACCAAGTCGTTTACCATTGGTGTGGGCGATTCGATGCCCATCAGGGCCCAGGTGCCGAGGCTGATGTAGCACCAATCGGGGCGGACCCCAGGGCGACTGCTTGCCGGCACGGCCATTACCGCACTGGCCGTGTCGTGCGATCCTGGCAAAACCACATCGGCCGTCAGGCCGGTTTCCTCGCGAATCGTCGGCCGCAGGGCCCCCAGATTAGTGCCCGGCTGGGCAATTGTTTCCAGAATATCGCCCGAGAGCCCAAATTCTTGCAAAAGATCGGTGGCCCAAGCCTTTTCGACCGGGTTGTAGAACTGGCTGGTGCTGGCCAAGGTCATTTCGTTGCACTTCACTCCGGTCAGCAACCAGTGGAAAAGGTCGGCCATCAACAGCAGTGACTCGGACATTTCCAGCAATACGGAGCCACAATTTTTCATGGCCAGCAATTGATACAGGGAATTGAACTGCATAAATTGCAAACCGGTTTTCTCGAAAATCTTTTCTTTTGAACAAATTTCGAAGGCCTTTTCCATCAAATTATCGGTCCGACTATCCCGGTAGTGGTAGGGGTTACCGAGTAAAACGTCGTCGCGGCCGAGTAGTCCAAAGTCGACCCCCCACGTATCGACACCCACGCTGGCGATCGGTTCCGCAAGACCTCCAGCGGCTCGCAGCCCCTGGCGAACGTTGCTCCAAAGCTTCAAAAGATCCCAGTGCAAGCTGCCGGCGACCTCGACTGGACCGTTCTCGAATCGGTAGATTTCTTCGAGTTTGATCTTTTCGCCATTGAAGCGACCCACCACATGGCGACCGCTGGAAGCCCCCATGTCTATTGCCAGATATGCTTTCTCAGCCATGACTTATAACCTCGTCGAACGGATCGGCAAAAGGCCGATGATAGTTAAGTGTCCAGTATATCGCTAAGATATTTCTTCAAAGAGCCATCGTCCCGATTAGCCATAGAGACGTCAAGTGCCCAAGAGGCCATGTTGCAAAGATGCCACACGTTTTTCATCCCCCCCAAAACTGTGCCATAGACAATTAAATTGCCGCAAAACCCGATGTATCATCGACTTCTAACATATCGATTTTACCAGACCAAAATGCACGCTCGATATATTAGATAAAAACCGTATGATATTTATTATCTGACACTTTGGCCGCCCCCCCTTGCAAGAGTTCAGGAAAATGGGACAGTATTAGGATACGCCATTTGACTTTACTCATTTGGGGGCTGATCATTCATAGAGGAACAACTGGTCGTTCGACCAAATAAGGCTTTCGCCCAGAGGCCTTAAGGACACTCCGACACTGAGACTATTTCGGAGGTGGTTATGAAAATCTCCGCCAAGACTGAGTACGCATGTATCGCTATGGTTGAGTTGGCTGGTAGCTTCGGCACCGGTCAGCCCGTTCGAATCCGCAAGATCGCTGAGCGGCACGATGTGCCCTCACGGTTCCTTGTGCAAATCCTGCTGCAGCTCAAGGGTGCCGGCTTTGTTGCCAGTACGCGTGGCGCTGCCGGGGGATATCACATGGTGTTGCCGCCCGGGGATATTTCCCTCGGCCAGGTAATGGATGTGGTCGAGGGATCGGTAAAAGCGAAAGAGCGGCATACGAACGCTTCGCCCGACTCATCAGCCGTTAAGGTTCTGCAAAAGGCCTGGTGCGATGTGGAAGCGGTAGAACGTGATATGCTTGATAAGATCTCGTTCGCCGACCTGCTCGCACAAGCCAAAAAGCTAGACCCTAAGTAAAACGGTTTGCTAAGAGCCGATACCGGAGCCGTTACCTAGACGATGCTACGATCATTTTCCACGTAAAGTGGGATGTTCGCGGTATGTCTATTGATGGCTCCAGTATCGGTCTTAATTGATGTGCTGCGATACCCGGCCCAGCCCTTCTTATATCTATTACCAACTTGAACTACCAAGCTTGGGGGTTCGCTCTATGGATAGTTGGTGCTATAAGAAATTGCGGGCATCTCCGTTCAACCCGCACTGCCGTGGGTAACGTCATCTAGACACACCTATCTATTCGCAGGGCATTTAGCCCCACGGTATGCTACTGCGCCCTCACCCAAATATATCCCTTATTGCTGCCTATTCTCCGTGGCAATTGTGGTGGGCTTCTGGCTATAATGGACCTTTACGGATAGGTAAAATGATGGGCCACATATGACTTGGCTGGCACCACCCGCATCACTAAAACCTGACCAGTCGAAAAACAAACTCCGGAGAAACGCTCATGCAATCCAAAGCCAAGTTGTTCGTAGCTCTAATTCTTCTCGTTTGCACAATCCTATCAACCGCCCCGGCACCCGCGGCCGTCGTCTTCCTCGACTCCTTCGGTAGCGCGGGCAGCGGTGACGGCCAATTCAATGGGGCCGGTTCAATCGCAGTTGCGCCCGACGGAAGCGTCTACGTCGCCGATATATTCAATAACCGCGTCCAGCGGTTCGACGCCGAAGGCGGATATCTATCGCAATGGGGATCTTCTGGTATCGGTGACGGCCAATTTTTAGTCCCCTACGGTGTGGCAGTCGGGCCGACCGGTGATGTTTACGTTACTGATCAGGACTCCGACCGTGTTCAGCGGTTCGATGCGGACGGCGTCTATAAAGGCCAGTGGGGATCTTCAGGCAGCAGCGACGGGCAGTTTCATTCTCCTCGCGGCGTCACTGTCGCGACAGCCGGTCTCGTATATGTGGCCGATTCGGCGAACAATCGCGTACAGAAGTTCGATGCCAACGGCGCCTATCTGGGCCAATTCGGCACACCGGGAAACGGTGACGGACAATTTAACGCGCCCAACGACGTTGCTGTTTCGTCCAACGGGCTCGTCTACGTGGCCGACCCTGTGAACCACCGTGTGCAGCGGTTCTACGATCCCGACGCTTGGGCCACAGGCGGTTATCTGTTCGACGATGACCCGTCCACGCCGGGGGTCAACGGCGACAGCGATAGTTACGGTGGTGAGTGGGGCGGGCAAGGCGGCAACGGACGCGACGGAGGCAGTGCCGCCCAGTTGACGGTCAGTGGCGGTCAGTTCACCCTTCAGAGCACGTTCAACGGCTACGGCGGTCGTGGCGGCGATGGCGGCAGGGGCGGCAGTCCCTCCGGCGGCGTCGACATCCACGGTGGCTACGCAGGCAATGGCGGCGATGGAGCGGATGCCGTCCGGTTGACGATCAGTGGCGGTCACTTCACCTTGCAGGGTACATTCAACGGCAACGGCGGTCGTGGCGGCTATATGGGGTGGGGCGGCGGCGCGGTGTTCGCGCCCGACGGCGATAGCGGCGATGGGGGGGCCATTCACCTGGAGAGCGGTGAAATCATCTTGGCAGCCACCACTACGATTAACCTCGCCGGCGGAAGCGTCGACTGGCTCGGCAAGCCCGGCAAGGACGGAGTGTTCCAGATGTCCGGAGGCACACTGACCGTCGACTCCACCGCCTTCGACTCGATGTTCGTCCGCGCCTCGTTCGAGTACACGGCCGGTTCCTTCCACCTTACCGACGCGGGCGGATATACCGTCGGGGCCAACGACAACCTCATCGACCAACTACTTGGCGGCGATCATCTCAGCCGAACAGGTGGCAGCGGCCTCATAGTCGACCAAACACTGACCGTCGGTGCAGGCAAATCGGTCTACGCCTACGATAGCCTGATCGAGGCCGACCAAATCGTCAACGAAGGGGCCGTTACGATACTCTACGGGCAACTGTCTACAACCGCCGGTCTGATCAACAACGGCGAACTACTGTTAATAGACTCCATCGTAGATGGAGCGGTGAACAATCCCGACGGGCAAGCCATCAATGTGATCGGCGACGTCCATTTCAACGGACTCGTAAGCGGCGGCGGCGGGCTGTTCGGCTCGGGCACCGCGCACCTTGATGGCGGCTACAACCCGGGCGACAGTCCGGGCGAGGTCGCGATCGAGTGTGCAATCGAATTGGGCGACGCCGCCACGCTTGAAATCGAACTCAGCGGCTCCGAATCGGGCCAGTTCGACAGCCTCATCGCTGCGGGCGACGTAACGCTCGATGGCCTGCTAGATTTGCAATTGCTAGGCGGTTTCACGCCCGACGCAGGCCAGACGTTCGAAATCATCGACGTGGCCGGCTCCCTTTGCGGCGAGTTCGACGGGCTGGGAGAAGGCGCCGTTGTCGATACTTTCGGCGGAATCGACCTAAGGATCACCTACACCGGCGGCGACGGTAACGACGTGTTCCTGCGGGCTGTGCCCGAACCATCTGTGTTTGCGTTAGCATTGCTGGGCCTGGTGACAATGGGTTTTATCGCCTGTCGGCGTCGCGAAAGACGATAGAACGCCAATACGTTTCAGCATAAAGTCCGGTTGAAATCCCACCCCATGGCGGGTACACTGGTGGGTTTGCTATTTTGCGGTTGCCTTTGTGTGACTGCTTCGCCTAAATGCAACCCGGAAGGATTAGTCCATGCCCGCCCCCGCCCAATCAGGTTTAGTGCCCCCTCATGGTGGTCTTGCAGAACCCGTATGCCGAACCGTCCCGGCCGATGAAATCGAACAGTTCGTTGCCAAAGCCGCAGGCTTGGCCAAGGTGCCGGTTTCGGACGCCGATGTTTCGACCGTTTATCGTTTTGGCGACGGCGGATTGAGCCCCTTGGTCGGACCGATGGACTCGGCCGTCTACAATCGCGTGCTCGACGAAGCCGTGATTGAGAATAATGGCAAACTGTACGCCTGGACGATTCCGTTGGCGTTGCCGGTGACCGGTGAGTTGGCTGCCACGCTGGCGGCGGGCCAAGAGGTGGCTTTGACGAACCCGGCCGGCGAGATTATCGCCACGCTGGAAATCAACGACGTCTTCCCTTGGGACAAGCAGAAATATCTGGCGAAGGTCTATCGCACCGAACGCACGGACCACCCCGGGGCCGATATGGTCCTGGTCGCCGACGCCGACAAGACGCATCTGCTGGGCGGGTCGGTTCGCGTTTTGCCGCAGCCCAAGAATCCTAAGTTCGGTAAGTACGTGCTTTCGCCCCGCGAAGTTCGCAAACTGTTGGCCGAGAAGGGTTGGCAGCGGGTGGTGGCTTTTCAGACGCGTAACCCCTTGCACCGCGCGCACGAATACGCCCTGGTCTACGGCCTGGAAACGCTGCTGCGACAAGGGCACGACGCGGGCGCTTGCCTTAACCCCTTGATTGGCGAGACCAAAGGCGACGATGTACATGCCGACGTGCGGATGCACACTTATGAAGTGCTCATCGATGATAAAGCCATGGGCGAGGGCGACAGCGATTCCGAGCTATGGCAATCGCGCGGCGAAACCGTGCCCGACCGCGTAATGCTATTAGGATTAGACATTAAAATGTTCTACGGCGGCCCGGCCGAGGCAGTCATGCACGCCATCTATCGGCAGAACTTCGGCTTTACGGACATCGTCATTGGCCGCAAGCACGCCGACGCGCCCTATCACGACGGCTCGCCGATCTGGGGCGATTTCGACGCACAAGAAGTGTTCACCGACCTGGCCGGCGATTTGCAGATCAAACCGCTTAACGTGGGCTTCGCCGCCTACTACGAGTCGATCGGACGCGTCGACCTGATGGAAAACCACGCGGACGAGAAGCCAGTCTTCATCTCCGGCAAGCAGGTACGTGCAACGCTGCTGGAAGGCAAGGACGTCGACCCGCGGATTATGCGTGAAAGTACGTCGAAGATCCTTTCGGAAGTGATGGCCAAGAAGTAAAGAGAGAGGACAGAGGATAGATGACAGATGTTAGCGGCGGGGCTTGCCCCCGCCCTATGCAGTTATCCTCTTCCCTGAATAATCACGGCCGGGAACACTAACAATTAGCGTCGATTAGTGAAAATTAGTGTTCCCATGGCTTTGGTCGTTTTTTTTAATTCGTAATTCTTTCTTCATTCTTAATTTCCCCATGCCCCCGCTATGGCCTTTTATTTTTTAGCCGCGTTATCCGGGCTCCTGATGGGGTTTTCGAAGACGGGTATGCCGGGCGTTTCGGTGCCGGCGGTGGCGATTATGGCGGCCGCGTTCTCCGATAATGCCGAGGCGTCGGTGGGGGCCATGTTGCCGGTTTTGTTGGTGGGCGACGTTTTTGCCGTCACCTACTACCGTCGCCATGCGCAATGGAACCGCCTGGTGGGGCTCTTGCCTTGTGTCGTTTTGGGCATGATACCCGGCTACCTGGTGCTGCACATTTTTGAAGGCAACCAGCTTCGACCCATCCTCGGTATCCTCATCCTTTCGCTCTTTTTCCTGGAACTGGCACGGCGGAAATTTGGCTGGAACGAAATACCTCAGCGGCGCTGGTTTGCGGTTGCGTTGGGCATAGTGGCAGGCTTCGCCACCATGGTTGGCAACGCGGCCGGCCCGGTGATGGCCCTGTATCTGGTCGCCTGTGGGCTGGATAAACAGCAATTTATCGGCACTTGCGCGTGGTTCTTTTTTATCCTCAATCTGACCAAGGTCGTACCGTTCTGGTCGCAAGGCATGCTTTCGCCCGAGATCCTCGGCACCAGCATGTGGGTTTCGGTTGTGGCAGTTTGCGGAGCGCTTTTAGGTGTTTACCTGTTGCCGAAAATATCGCAGCGGGTTTTCGACCGGCTGGTGATCGCGTTGACGGGCGTGGCTGGGCTGTGGTTGCTGGTTTTTTAATCGGTAGGCCGGGTCGAGACCCGGCGTTTATGCCAGATGATAGTTAGCTCCATCGCTGGGGCACGACCCGGCCTACGAGGCTCCCTCGCTTGCGCTTCGGGTTAGTGTTTTTTGCGTTGCCGCAGAGCTTCGAAGAAGAGGACGGCGGCTGTTGCCGAGATGTTTAGGCTATCGGCCACTCCGAGCATGGGCAGTCGCACGGCGTGGATGTCTTCGCCTTGCCAGGCAGGGCTGAGGCCGTCGGCCTCGCTGCCGAGCACGATTGCAGCGCCGCCTCGATAGTCGGCTTCGATGTATGGCACCGAGCCGTCGACTCGAGCGGCGAAGATCGATAGTTGTTTTTCTCGCAGCCAGGAGAGTACCTCAGGCGTGCTTGCCTGGCGAATGGGCAGTGTGAGGACCGTGCCCAGGCTGGCACGGATGGCGTTGGGGTTGAACAGGTCAGTGCGGCAGTCGGCCAGAATGACCGCATCCACGGCCGCCGCGTCGGCGCTGCGGATCACCGCGCCAATGTTCCCCGGCTTTTCTATGCCCTCGATCACCGCCACGAGCGGATTTTGTGGCAGTTGCAGATCGTCCAGCTTCCAGTCCGGTGTTTTAGCGACGGCCAAGACGCCTTCGGCGCGGTCACCGAAGGCTATCTTTTTGAAGACCTGCTTGGAAACCGCGTGGAAAAGGGGGCGGGAAAAGTCGCCCGTCCCTTCTTCCAACTGCTGCAAAACTTCGTCTAATCGCCGCTGCTGCTCTTCGCTGCAAAGCTCCCGGCAGAAGAAAACCTCGGCAATTTCGATCCCGCCCGCCGCGCTGCGCGAGAGTTCGCGGATGCCGTCGATGAGGAAGCGGCCTTGCTTTTGGCGGTGCCGTCCGTCGCGGAGCCGCACGACGTTTTTCACGCGGGCGTTTTGCAGGCTGTTTATTTCTGTGATGCGTTTATCGTTCATTGGCTCACTCTTTAGCTTCCCATTGCAGGCTCACGCCGCAGGGCAAACGTCGGCCCGTGGCCGCCGCGATGTATAACGGCCCGCCCGAATATCGCCCGCCTGTAGTTGTAGCACAGCCGTCCTTGGCTGTATCGCTTCCACGCACAAAAGCCTCGTCGAGCATCGCCCGCAACTCGTTATAGCCGTAGCCCGGCGTGTGGCAGGTCAAGAGCATGAACGCCCGCGACTGGGCAGTCAGTTCGCCACACATCGACAGCAACTCGGGCAGGTGTTTTGGCAACTGCCAAACCTCGCCGCGGGCACCGTGCCCGTAGCTGGGCGGGTCGAGGATGACTGCGTCGTAATGGTTTTGGCGCCGGAGTTCGCGACGGACGAATTTCAGGGCATCGTCGGCAATCCAACGTACCGGCGCGTCGGCCAGGCCGGAAAGTTCGGCGTTGCGACGTGCCCAAGCCACCGTGTTGCGTGCCGCGTCGATGTGCGTGACCTGGGCCCCGGCCGCGGCTGCCGCCAGCGTGCTGCCGCCCGTGTATGCAAAAAGATTCAAAACCTTTAGCGTGCGACCGGCGGAGCGGACTTGGCGTGCGATCCAATCCCAATTCTGGGCTTGTTCGGGAAACATGCCCACATGGCCAAAGGGGCTACGCTTCAACTCCAAGCTGAAGGGGCCGTGAGCGACCAGCCAGCGCTGGGGCAACTCCCGTTCGGACGTCAAATTCCATCGGCCTTTATCGTCTTCGGTGCGGATAAAACGAGCGTGGGTCCGTTGCCAGGCCGGCGGGTCGGCCATCGTATGGTTCTCGGCCGCCGGGCAAGGCCGATCGAGAATCCAGTCGGCAAAGCGTTCTAGCCGTCGACCGTCGCCGAAATCTAGGAGTTGGTATTGGTCTTGGGCAAACATGTGCGATTCGGGTTGGTATTATAGCTTAGATACGATAATCGGTCAGTTATAACTGAGATCATGGAGAGTGGGCAAGGCGTGAATTATGAGGAATCCACGCCGCTGGCATTTTTTGCCCAGCCGAGAGGCGGACTATTTTAGATCGAACACGAAGAGCGGATTTTCGCCTTTCTGCACGGTTGCTGAAAAGCCGCTGGTGTTGGGGTTGCGATACTTTTGGGCGATGAACACGGTAGGCTGCTGCGAGGCCGCGGAGCGTTGGCCGACCAATGCCGTTTCTTCGTTGCCAAACGATCCGCTTCTTACGGCAACCAGATACACCCCCGGCGGCAGGCCGTCGTGCTTGTAGGTCTTGACGACAAAAGTGCCGTCGTCATTGATATTGGCGTTAACCGAAACGCCAGTGGCCTGGTTGCTGAAGACGACATGGCCCGTTCCAAGCGACTTTCCATTGACGGTTACCCGGCCGCTGACTTTTCCGACGTCCGGGCCGGAGCAGGCGGTCGCGATTAGTGACGCCAAGACTAGCAAGAAATATATGGCGGCGGGCGAGATTCTACGCGTCATGGTTTTTTTGTCCTGCATCGTGCTTAAAAAATACCGTGCTTAAAACTCATCGAGCGTTTGTCCGTCATCGCGGTTAGCCAGATTGTAGAAGGTTTGCAACTCCAAGTCTTCACTCAAAAAGCGGACGGAACCGTCGGCCAACCCTACCTCTACGCCGCCGGGGTGTGCCGACTGGATGGGCTGATTGCATCCATAGTATTCACTGCCGATTCCCGTGCTGTTCCAGTCGCGATGGTTGATTGGATAACGCACCGTCGTGGTGTTGAACCAGCGATCGTCGATCGAGTCACTGGGGGTAGTGCCCATGACAAAGGAATGCCTGTGGTCGCTACGGCAGTCGTGTTTAAGACCGTCTGAGCCGACACAGTAGTCCGACTGCTCGCCCATGATTAGCGTGTTGGTAGAACCGTCGGAAATATCACGGAACTCGACTCCTTTACGCGGCAGCATAACTCCGCCTTGGGATTGGATCCCTACGGCGCGGTGTTGATTGGATTGCGAGTCCTTGTTTATGGCCGATTCGTGGTCGATGGCCCCGGTTATGGCCGTGTAGGTGGGAGATGCAACGCCATCGGGCCCCGGAACGCCTGCGTTCTGCAGCCTGAACTGAGTAAGTGTCGAAGATGGGCAAAACATAAACGGCAGGGGCAAGCCGGCAAGGATGTTACCGTTGTACTCGTTGAACCCGTTGTAGACCAGGCCCGTGTGCCCTCGTGAATCCACGCACATCTCACCCGTCGTGTCGAGTTGCGACTCGAGTGAAACCTGCTCGGCGTATGGCAGGATGATTGCACCCCAGCCGAAGCCCCACGTCCAGTCGTCTGTCCCATGAGATCCCGTGCCGGGCGGGAACACGCCGAAGGCGCTCTCGTAGTTCAAGACCGCTAAGCCTATCTGCTTGAGATTGTTGCTACACTGTGTGCGGCGGGCCGCTTCGCGCGCGGCTTGTACGGCGGGCAGTAGCAGGGCGATGAGAATGCCGATAATGGCGATGACCACCAGCAGTTCTACCAGCGTAAAACCGCGGCCAACGTAGTGCCGGGACTTTGCAGCAGAAGCTTCCCGACTTACCTCAAATGCATCCCAAACCATCACACTCTCCTTTCACAGCAAGAACGAAAAGATCGTAAGTGACGCAAATACACTAAACGGCTAATAAAACTGTCCAGGGCATTATAATCGTCTCCAAATCGCGGCCTCTTCCCGACGTTCCGAAGGTTCGATTAGTTGGACCGATTCAGCTACCCAAGTGCGTAGTAGACACCTGTGCATTATGTACCGGTCTACAAATGAGTGTAACCGTAGAGGGGATAATTGTCAAGCTTGCGAATAATAAGGTGGCATGGTCGTGGTAGGGCGTTTATCGTGGTCTGAACAAGAGCGTGAGAAGTCCGGCCAGAAGCAATGCGACACAGCCCGGCTCGGGCACCGATGCGGAACTTCCCTCTGCGGTCGTTTGCCAGTTGGTTGCCAGCAGCGTGGCGTCGGCGTCGTCGACACGTCCGTCGCCGTTGAAATCTCCTTCGGCCCAACCGACATCGCTGGCGAGCCAATTGGTTGCCAGCAGCGTGGCATCGGCGTCGTCGATCGTGCCGTCGCCGTTGGCGTCGCCGGGGGTTAGAGGTGCGGCGAACCAGAACGAATAGAGACTTGCGTCTTCAACGTATAACTTGAGACAGACCGTCTCGCCGATGAGGCTTTCGAGAATAACTTTGTTTGACCAGTGGAGCTGGGCGCCGAGCGAGTCTCCACCGAACGAGCTGGATGCGGACAGTTCGTAGCCGGCGATTATTTCACCGTCGGCGTCGAGCAGTTCGGCGCGGATGCTGCCGCCGGCGGTGGTGACGGCGTTGATCATCAGTTGCACGTTGGGCAATACGAACGGCGCGGTGGTAAGCGTTCCACCGTCGGGTCCGGCGTCGACCGAGACGAAACCGTCTTTGCGGAGTTCGGCCAGGCCGATCCCGGAAATAGCTTCACCGCCGCCGATGGGGTTGCCGTTATGGTCGGTATTCCATCCGGAGTAGTAAATCGAAATTTTGGTGTCGTCGACAATCAGGCCGCTGGAGTCGGCGATGATCATGCCGGAATCGAAATCGCCCACTGCGCCCAGCGGCAGAAACGATTCCCGCTCGCGATAACGCTGCCAGGTGAGTCCGTCGCGGCTGTAGACGAGTTGCGTGTCCATCAGTTCGGTGGCCGTGTCATAGACCGAAATGTAGCCGATACGCATGCCCTCGTACTCGTAGCCTACGTGCGAATAGATATGGCCCGTGGCGGGGTCCAGGCCGTCGGGCGTCATAATAATCGCGGGTGAGGTCCAATTGACGAAATCGTCGCTGTAGGTGACCAATCGCGAGCGTTTGCCGTTGATATAGCGTTTTGTGAGCCCCACGTACTTGCCCAGGCCCTCGTCGTAATAGAGGCTCAAAACGTCGCCCGTCTGATGTGCCATGGGATTGATCGGGCCGCTCCAGTCGACGCCGTCGGGCGAGACCATGGCAGCGAACTGGTCGTTGTCGTGATAGGTGAGCATCTTGTAGCGTCGCTTGGGATCGGGATCGTTGAGATCCTTGATGACGCCGAAGCCGTCGGTGTAGAAGCTGGCGAAGCCGCCGCAGATATTGTTGTCGGTCGTGCCGTTGTGCGTGGCCAGATTCAAGTCGGGCTTGGTCCAGTTCACGCCGTCGGGCGAGGTGGCGTAGGCGATGTAGCAGGTATCGTCGATCGTGCGATACCACATTTTGTAGGTTTTCTCTTGCTCGTCGTAGATGGTGGTGCCGTAGATGGCAACGTTGTCTTCCCACGGTTGGTCGGCCCCGAGCACGGGCGTGGTCACGCCGCCGACCTTGTGTTTGGCGGGCTGGTGCAGAGTGAAATTGACGTTTGATTTATGGCCAACCATGGCATTATCGACGAATAGTTGGTGGTGATTGCCAATTTGCTTGGGCACGGGCGGGGGCGTGGGGACCGAGGTGACCACCACCGAGTCGATAGCGTTGATATTGTTACCGCTGGTGCCGCCCTCGGTCCAGAAGTTCCAATAGCCGACGTTTTTCCAACTATCGGACCAGGAGAGAGGCCCGCCGTTGGAGTTGGTCCATCCGGCCGGGGCGATGGCCGCGTGAGGATCGACGGTCCAGGAGTACTGTGTCCAGTCTTGCGGCGGCGTATTGTCGGCAGGAGTCCATTGCCAAAGAGTGTAGTCGGGCGTGTCGTAGCCGCAGAACATGTACAAGTTGCCCCCGGAAGCGGAGTTGCCGCTGATGTCCTTGAGGTAGTATGAGAAGTTGATCGACTCGTTGCCGAAATTTGCGGCCACGTCGCCGTAGAGGATGCCGTCGGTGGGCGGCGTAAGATACGGCCCATAGGGATTTCGCTGGGCATAAAAGTAACCGCCGCCGTCCTGTCCACCGCTTGAACTCCAGGCGGCCCCGTCGCCGATCCAGCCTTCGGTGCCGGAGTCAAAATTCGCCGTATACGTCGCGGCGAGCAAGGAAGTGTTGAGGGTCAAAAGCATTAAAAGTGCGGAGAGTAAAGCGGTTCTTCTTATCATGGTTTCTGCTTCACGGATGCATAAAAGGCTGCGTATAAAAAAACCGGAAGCGCGACCGGCCCGCCCGCTGTAAGACGGTCGGTCGCGTCCGGTTTGCCGATAATCATCGGCAGATATTAGTATGGTTTCTGCTTTTGAAAGAAAGAATCAAGCGTTAAGTCTTTCTAACGGCGTCGATAGAACCCCAACGTACCGAAACCACACAAGAGCAGCATCAATACAGTGGAGGGCTCGGGGACATAAGTTTTAGCAGAGAAGGTATCCACTCCGACGTAACCGGAAGAACTGCCATTGACAACGCTAAACCACCTGACATCTCGAACCGAGTTTGCAAATGACCCGGCTCCGCTTGACAAGCTCCAGCCCGCGGCAATCGCTTCCGAGTCAGTCCAATCAGTGTCGACCGTGTACGAAACCTTCTGCCACGTACCGACATCATCTACGCCATAACTAGGAAGCCCGAGATTCCACACGGCACCTGCGGCGGCGTACAACTGGACATCCATGTTCGTCGCCTCTGCGGTGGGCAAGAGATAGTATTCGAACGCAATTCGAGTCTCGGAACCGACTTGAAAATTGGCGTTCCAGTCTGCGCCGGGGTCTACGAAGCTATTGACGACGCTGGGAAACGACGGGCAAACCCACCCGAGGATGGCTCCATTGCGAGTATGGCTGGCGTA
>CAZISU010000039.1:0-13600 GCA_964541935.1 uncultured Planctomycetaceae bacterium
GCGACAACATCATCGACGTGCAAGTCCCTGGCGACGCGGTCGAAGGAGCCACCTACGCTCGCTTCCGCTTCAGCAGCGAAGCGATACTGCTACCGACCGGCTTGGCTCCCGACGGCGAAGTTGAGGACTGTCAATTCCTCATCTCCGCGACACCCTACGATTTCGGTGACGCTCCGCTGAGTTATCCGACCATGAAGGATTCGGGCCAGGCCACGTTGCTGGTCGAGCAGACGGGCGAGAACAACGACTTCCTCCTGACCGCGGCGGTCGCCGGCACCGATTTCAACGAGGTCGAAGTCGTGATCGTCAACGAGTCGGCCAGCGGCAACGAAGCCCTGGTCGTCTACAGCGTGGTGGATAACCGTTTGACGATCGACGTCGATCCTCTGGCAACAACCGCGAATACGGTGCTAGACGAAATCAGAGATGAAGGCACCTTCATCGCCACGCTCCACAGCGATAGCGACATCGACAACAACGGAACCGGATTCGTGTCTACCTTGGGGAACTTTGGCGAGACGTCCGGCGGATTCGACGGTGTTGGCTTGGATGCGGCCAACCACATGCTCGGCCATGGCCTCCACCTTGGCAGCACGGTCGACGCCGAAGTCGACGGTCAAGCCGGCCCGCTGGCCTTGGGCGACGACGAACACGGTCTGGCCGACGAAGACGGCGTCGTCTTCGGCGACCTGATCACCGGTCAGGAATCAATCATCACGGTCACGGCAACTTACGACGCTTCCTTCACCGGAACCGGTTACCTCAATGCCTGGATCGACTTCAACCAGGACGGCATCTGGACGGAGGACGAAATCGTCATCTCCGGCCAGGCTCTGACCGACGGCGAAAACCCGTTGGCCATCACCATTTCGGGCGAAGCCGAAGACGGCCTGACCTTCGCCCGCTTCCGCTTCAGCACGGAACAGGATCTGTCGTTCGGCGGCCTGGCCCCCGATGGCGAGGTTGAAGACTATCAGGTCAATATCCTGCGTGGAAATGCCACGATCAACGGATTCAAGTTTGACGATCGCGACAACGACGCACAATGGGACGTCACCGAGCCCGGCATCGCCGGCGTGGAGATCTTTGTCGACCTCAACGACGACGGAATCCTCAACCGCGATACGTTCGGCAATCCCACCGAGCCCTTCACCGTGACCCAGAAAGACAACCTCGCCACACTCGACGTCGACGAAACTGGCTTTTACGAATTCCGCGGTCTGATAGGGCAACAAGATTACTACATTGTTCGCGAAAACATCACGGAAAGCGGATGGGATCAGACCTATCCAAATGCCTCGGTCAATCTGCCCGACGGCTCCTATGGCAACGACGACGGTTCATACCATGTCTTCCTGGCCGAAGCCGAAGAGATTGCCAACGTCAATTTCGGTAACTTCCGCCGCCCGGTGGTCTTCGTCGACGACGTTAAGGTCGTTGAAGGCGATATGGGATATACCGAGTTGGACGTAACCATGCATCTGCAAGAGTCGTTCGGCGATACGATTTCGGTAAGGTACTGGACCGAAGACGGCACGGCAATCGTCGCTTTGCCTGACAACGATTACCAGGAAGCCAGCGGCGTGGTGACGTTCCCCGCGCGACCGGCTCCGGAAACGCCTTGGATTCAGGAGATCCTTACCAAGGGCTTCTCGCAAGAGGCCAGCTTCCACACCTCGGGTGATTATGTCGTCTGGCAGGGTCGCGACCGCGACACCGACGATTGGGAAATCTTCCTCTTCGACGGAACCTACGATGCCAACGGCGATCACAACATCATCCAGTTGACCGACAACGACACCGACGACACGGCACCCTTCGTAGTACAAACCGAAGACGGCGCGCACGTGGCCTGGTCGCATCTCGATGATCTCGTTCAAGGCGGCGATACGGAAATCTACTTATCCGAGTACGATATATCGCAACAATCCTCCACTGTCACGGCCCTGACCGACAACGCCTACGATGATCGCGATCCGCAAGCCTCCGCTTCGATCGTTGCCTGGTGGGCGGCCGAGGGCATGGGCATGGATTCGGAAATCTTCCTCTACGATATCGAGAAAGGCGGAGCTTCCATAAACCTCTCGGACAACGAAGAGGACGACTACAATCCCCAAGTTTCAGGCGATAATGTCGTCTGGACGGGAATGCGTAGCTACACCCACGAAATCATACTCGTGGAATACGACGATGGTGACGATGTAATCGTGCAAGACGTCCAACAAATCACCATCAATAACTACATGCCCGACACCGAGCCGCGAATCGACGGCGACACGATCGTCTGGCAGCGTCAGTTCGGCAGTGACAACTACGAAATCTACATGTACGAGATTTCCGGTACGAGTACTCCCACCCGCTTGACGAACAACAGCGTCCCGGATCGCTATCCGCAGATTTCCGGCAACGACATCGTTTGGCAGGGCAAAGACGAAGGCTACGAAAACGACTGGGAGATCATGCACTACAACACGATCGCCCAGACCGCCCCGGTCAATATCACCAATAATTCCACCTTCGATCAGCGTCCGCAGATTTCCGGCACGCAAGTTGCCTGGCAAGGATTCGACGTGGCCAACTGGGAGGTCTTCACCTATGAACTTCGCGGTGAAGGCGGGGTGCAAAACGTTTCCCAAAACTCCGATACCGATTGGTACCCCGAAGTTTCCGGCTCGATGATCGTCTGGCGAGCAAGCGGCGACGAAGATGCCCTGGTTATTGCCCGAGCGGGTGAGCCCGAAATCGTCAAAACCGTTCATCTTCGCGTCATCGGCGACACGAACCTCGAATACGACGAAAACTTCTTCCTCAAGATCGAAGCGGCTTCCAGCGATTCGGACCTGATCATTAGCGACGATACGGCCGAGATCACCATCCTCAACGATGACGTCAACTTGGATTACGGCGACGCCGCCGACCCGTTCTATCCCAGCCTGGTGGCAAGCGACGGCGCGCGTCATCTGGTCGGAAGCGGCATTTTCCTTTGCGACGCCACCCAGACGGCCCCATACACTCTCACTTTGGGCGAGCCCGATGCCGAGGAAGACGGACAGCAAAGCGATGATGCCGACGGCGACAACCTCCTCACCGGAGACGACGAGAAGGGCGTTCGCTTCGACACCGAGATTCTACCCGGCGGTACGGTCGACATCACCGTAATCTCCTCAATGGGATACACGACGGTTCCCGGCGATAACGGAGATCCCGTTTACCTCAACGCCTGGATCGACTTCAACCGCGACGGCGACTGGGACGATACCTGGGCCGATGGATCGGAACAGATTTTCGTCGACCAAGTATTGAAGCAGGGTGAAAACTCACTATCCTTCGATGTGCCCGAAAACGTCTCGCTGGGCCACAGCTACGTCCGCTTCCGCGTCAGTTCACATGACGGCATCGGCTATACGGGCTATTTAGATGACGGCGAGGTCGAAGACTACAGGGTCGAGATCACTTCGCCCGACGCCCCAGCCACGTCGCTTTCATACGCCCTCTCGGGCAGCGATGGCGACGACACCTTCGAGTTCATCGCCGGCGACGTGCTGCAAGTTATCGTCAACGGTGTGCTGCACGAGTACGCAGCCGACACGGTCGGACAGATCACCATGGAAGCCGGAGCGGGATACGACACGGTCATCCTCCGCGGCAACCAGGACGACGAAACCTTCGAGTTGTGGGCCGATCAAGGCACGTTCGCGGCCGACGGCTACAGCGTGCAAGTCACAGGCACCGAGTCGATTGTCGCCATCAGCGGCGGCGGAGCCGACGTGGTCACCATGCACGACACGGACGACGACGACCGCTTCGAATTGGCTCCAGAGTTGGCCCAACTCTCCGGCTTGGGCTTCAACCTGCGGGCCGAATCGTTCGCCAAGGTCGTGGCTATTGCCGACGGTGCTGGCGACGACGAGGTCGACATTTACGACTCGGCCGGCGACGACACCCTCACGACGACCTTCGCCTCGGCCATCATGAGTGGCGAAGGCTTCGAGTTAGAGGCCACGGGCTTCGAAACCGTCCGCGGGCACGCAACCTCCGGTGGAGATGACCGGGCCGTGATGTACGATTCGGCTTCTAGCGACACGGCCGTGGTTTCGCCGACCTATGCCAAGCTCTACAACGGATCGATCTATACCGAAGCCAACGAGTTCGGACACATCCGCATGATCTCCGAAGCTGGCGGTTACGACAAGGCCACTCTGCTGGGCTCGGCCGGCGATGACACGCTCAAAACGGGCCCCACCTTCGCCAAGATGTTCAACGACGACTTCTACTATCGCGTGGAATCGTTCGACCGCGTGACCGCTCGGTCCGAAGGCGGTAACGACATCGCCCAGATGTGGGATTCGACGGGCGACGACACGTTTTTCTCCAGCCCGACGTTGTCGACCATGCGAGGCGACGGCTTCTACATCAAGGCCGAGAACTTCGCAGACGTGACCGGCTACGGCAACGCCGGCGGCTTCGACGTGGCCACCATGGAAGGCTCGGACGGCATCGACTCGTTCGTGGCCACCACGGCCTACGGCAAGCTCACTGGTGAGGAATTCACCAGCCGGGCCTACGGCTTCGAAAAGCTCGAAGCGGTCGGCCAAGGCGGCGACGACACGGCCGTTCTATACGACACTGTATACGGTGACGACCTCGTAGCCGCCGACGATTGGGTCAGCCTCGGCAACCAGAACCTCGACATCGAATTCCTGGCAAGGGCCTTCAAAACCGTCGAAGCCAATTCGAGTACCGAAGGCGATAAGAAAGACGTTGCCGAAGGTGTCGACTTCCTCTTCGCCAAGGGCCTGTGGGAGGATATTTAATCCGTAAGAACTAATCCTTCCGGGTATTAGCAAACCAACGGCGCTGCGGGACAAATAGTCCGGCGGCGCCGTTTTTTCTGTTCCACTCGTCACTCGCTAGACAGAGGTAGCGTGTGTGGGTATAATAACATTGTGTGTTTTAGCAATATCTACGACACTCCGACCGAGGGCAAGCTCGGCCGCCAACAACAGTTTCACTGTTTCTCGTAACATCCGTGAACATCCATGGTGGTGGTTTAAGAGCATGCTGTTTCCGTCCAGGTTGAAGATTAATTCTCGTTCTAATAAAAAAGTCCGCCAAACAAAAAAACGTGGGCTAAGACTCGAATCGCTCGAAGATCGACGCCTGCTCTCGGTGGCGACCGCATCTGCCGGCGGTGAAGCACCGGTTGGACACCAGCCCACAGGCGCGCTGACTGGCAAAATAGTCTACACCAGCGGCGGACACGGCTGGACGGCCGACAATCTCGGCGACGCCTCCTGGGGTACGCAACGTCCCGAATTGTTCGAAATGGTCGAGGATTTCGGAAACCAGGACCAGATGACACTCTACGTCGACTATCTCTTCAACGCCGGTGCCACGGTCGTGCCCATGCGGCCGGTGGGGCACCAGGAAAACGAGGTCGTGCTCGACAACGACGACGCGGATGTAACCTTCGTAGGCAATTGGATAAACTCTTCGTCGAGCGTTTTCTACGGCGACGCCGGCGACTTGCCCTACCGCTATGCGGCAACCTCGACCAGCGAAACAGCCTATGCCCGCTATCAACCCGACATTCCTGAAGCCGGCAACTATCCGGTCTACGCATGGACTCGGGCCGGATCGGATCGGGCTTCCGATCAACTGTACCGCATCAATCACTCCGGTGGAACGACCGAGGTGACCGTCAACCATCGCATGGTCGGCGGTGGGCTGGTCTATTTGGGGACATATCACTTCGAAGCCGGCCAGGGCGGCTATGTCGACATCAGCAACCGTTCGGACGACGCCGGGAAGATCGTAGTCGCCGACGCCATCCGCTTCGGAAACGGCATGGGCGATATCGACCGCGGTGGCGGCATCTCGGGCCATTCTCGCGAGGACGAGGCGGCCCTATACTGGATAACGGCCCACGTCGGCCAGGGTACGTCCTCGTCGGCCTACCGCTCTCCTTACTCATCCGCCGACTCGTCCTCCACCATCCGCTCGCCCATACTGTGGGCCAGCCACATGAACCGCGAGTCCGAAGGCTCGCCCGAGGACCGCGTCTACCTGGGCTTCCATTCAAACGCAAGTAGTGGCACGGCCCGTGGCACCATGGCGCTTTATAATTCTGGCAGCGGCAATAACACGGCTACCCCGCACCAGCAGGCCTGGGCCGACATGGTTGCCAGCGAACTGAACAACGATATGTCGGCTCTCGGATCACCGCCCTTGGAATATGATTGGGTTGTGCGCAGCTCGACAACCTACGGTTCGAGTTACGGCGAGATCGACAACCGCGTAATCGACGGCGAGTTTGACGCCACGATAATAGAAATCGCCTTCCACGATAACTCTCAAGACGCAAAACTGATGCGCGACCCGGTCTTCCGCGACCTGGCCGCCCGCTCGATGTGCCAGGCCACGGTCGAGTACTTTTCTACATACGGCTCGGTGGCGACTACCACGCTTGCGCCCAATCCCGTAACGAATGTATCGGCCATCTCATCCAGTTTCGATGCAATTACCGTAAGTTGGGACGCGCCGGCTATCGACGGTATCGGCGGCCACGCCACAAGCGGCTATATGGTATACACTTCGACCAACGGCCGCGGATTCGACGGAGGACGATACGTTGTCGGCGGCTCGAATTGCTCATTTATGCTGACCGATGTAGATGCGACCGACGGCGTTCGATACTTCAAAGTCACTGCCGTCAATGCCGGCGGACAAGCGTCAGACTCGGAGGTCGTAGCCGCCAGGCCGAAGCATGCATACGTCGACCGCGTGCTGATTGTTAACGGCTTCGATCGACTCGACCGTTATCAGAATACCCTAGAGGCCTACGGTTCGGGCACCATCCAACGCGTGCGGCCGCAATGGTCGAACTCTTTCGACTACGCCGTGCAAACGGCCGAGGCAATCGAGTCCTACGCGGCTCAGCCGGGCATCGATACCGTGCAAAACGAAGCCGTGATCGGTGGCGAAGTCAACCTTTCCGATTACCATACGGTAATCTGGATCTCGGGCGAAGAGTCGAGTGCCGACAAAACGTTTGATGCCACCGAACAAACGCTCGTCACACAGTTTATCAACGGCGGTGGCAACCTCTTCGTTTCGGGGGCCGAAATCGGCTTCGAGCTCGTGGGCCTCAATCGCGGCAAATCATTTTACGAGAATACGCTGCACACTTCTTATATTTCCGACGACGCCGGCACTTATGCGGCCGCCGGTACAAGCTGGTCGATTTTCGCTGGAATTACACTTACCTTTGATAACGGTACCGATACCTACAACGTCGATTATCCCGACGTTATCGGACCCCGCAGCGGTGGGGCAACGGCCTTGACCTACACCGGCGGCGTCGGCGGTGGAGCGGCCACGCAATACCAAGCGACGGATGCCAAAGGCAGCCAAGTGGTTTTCGGCTTCCCCTTCGAAACTATCACCAGCGCGGCAACCCGGGCGCAAATCATGGACCGGGTGCTCGAGTTTTTTGACCTTACGGCAACACCGGCCTTGCCCGGCGACTCCAACCGTGACGGTATTGTCAACAGTACAGACGCTGCGGTTATGTCGTCGAATTGGCTGCAAGAGGTTGACTTGGGCCCATTCGAGGGTGACTTCAACAACGATGGTATCGTAAACGCCATAGACGCCACGCTGCTGGCCGTCAACTGGCAACGGACTATCTCGACCGCCAAACAGCCTTCCATCGCTGTGGCAACTTCGACAACGGCAGCGGTAACCACACCTGTGATATCCCAACCAGCCGAGCCGGCCTCATTTATCGGGCCAAGGCTGCCGGTCGAACATCGATCGTTTCCGCAGTCGACCACCCTCTCTGCAGCGACCAGTGCAAGATTTTTTGCAATCCGGCCCATTTTGTCGGGGTTTGGCAACGAGTTGTTTCCCACGGATGTAGAAAAACGCTCAAATCGTGTTGCGAACAGGGCTGTAGTCTACGGCCCCATGCTACCCTACTGGCTGTAGCAGATGGACCATAGTGCGTTGAAGACGCGCCGCGCGAAACTCTACACTGTCCTCCAGACTGTGCTTCGCACCACCATGTAGTGTGGTTATTCCGCATAGCGGGAACAAAGATCGGAATATTTTCGAAAGAAAAATAGCACACTTATAGGTGGTGCGTAAACTCGCCTCTCGCCCGATTTACCGCCAGATATTCTTCGCAGAGCCCCTGCATTCACTGCATTAACACCCTTCGATCAGCACTAACCACGGATATCGGTGTTTTCCGCAAGGTTTACCATTCTTACTTAACTGCTGCGACTGGCATGGCCGATACTACCGTCGCAGCCAGAATGCATAGGCTTAGTCCTATTAAGACCCTGGAACTATTCGTTTCCACGTGCAGATTGAGGTTAGATGAGAATCATGTCACTTCGCCGCATAACGTCATTTATGGCAGTTCTAATCATTTTCTCCTGGGTAGCCTTACCGTGCTCCGCCCAAGGCATAAGTGACATGCAACTGTTCGCGCCTTACACTCCAACCAGTTACGGCACACAGCCGCATCCGAACGAGGGCCTGTTCTTCACGTTCGAATACATGATGTGGAATGTTTCGACGCCGGAAAAAACAACCATCGGTGCCCCGGGTGTCGATCGAACTGTATGGAACGGTCCCGATATTTCCGACACCTGGCGACAAGGTAGTACATACGACACGGGACTTCTAAGTGCCAACTTCACCAACGGCCAGCGTTACGAACTCGGTCGCATCTGGGGTCGGCATGGCTGGATGTTCAGTGCTTATCACCTCAATTCACAAACCAACAACATTAATACACGCTCGATGAACGTGGCGTTTATCGACCGCGAGTGGGGCGACGACGGACTCGACCATGGGGACGGCCCGCTCGACGATGCCGGTCTGGTCATTGAAGCCCTGCCGGTAACGTTCCATACGGCGAAAATTCACAACCGCGTGCGAACTTGGAGTGTGGAACTGGATTACCTCATCCGCACGCGACGCATGCACAAAGGTGGATTCTTCGAAATGGCACTCGGTTGCCGTTACCTGGAATTCAACGAAGATTTCTATGTCGAAGCATTAGGACGTAGGGTGCCGGTCGAAGACGATACCACGGACACTGGCACCGGCACTGGAGGCACCACCACAGACGACGAGGAAACAGCGACCACGGTCGAAGGCACCCTTGCCGATAGCCTTTGGACCACCGACGCCGAAAACCACATCGTCGGCCCGCAGATCGGACTGCGTTACTTCCACCGCTACAAACACTTTACCATCTCGACCGAGGGTAAGTGCTTTGCCGGATTCAACTCCCAGAACATCTACCAGAACGGACAACTCGGTTCGGAACTCGATCCGCCCGGCGGTGTCAACGAGCCAATCGCCATGGGCCCATCTAGCTTCGAGCATCAACGGACTTTCTGCGAATGGAGCCCCGGCTTCGAGTTCCGCTTGCAAGGCGAGTGGCAGGTTACTCGCCACGTGAGCTTGGGAGTCGGATACTCGGGCATCTGGCTGGGCGGAATCGCCAGGCCCTCGAACATGATCGCCTATCAACTGGGTAGCGAAGAGTCGGAATCAGACTTCATGGGCATCATTGCCGAGAACAACCGCCAGGATGTGTTCATCAACGGCGTCTCCTTCAAGATCTCGTTTAACCGATAACGCGAGCTGATTCAGAAAAACATAACGTCCCCGTCGCTGACAAAGTGCCGGGGACGTTTGCATTTCTTGGTTCACCAACCCATCGGCGACGGTGGAGCGGGCATCGACTGGTGCCCCATGTTCAGGCGGATAGAGGAGTCGAACTTCGTCGTCGGTTTTGTGTGGCCTTCCATCGTGGCATTGAAGTTGAAGTACGGTCCCGCCGGCCTGACCGGCACCGCCATCCGCTGGCCCGGCGAGATCGGTTGAACCAACGGCTTTCTGCTCATCTGCTGTGGAAGTATATAGTTCTTAGTGATGGGGTTGAACTCTATGCGATTCTGGCGCATCTCGCTCTTCAGCATGTCGTCCTTCTGGATGGGCACCATGAGAATGTGGTTGGGTAATATCTTGTTCTGCTGGAAATGGGGCATGGGAGCCGAAGGTTTGCTGGGCTTGGCCATGGTGCGATACGGCTCTTGACGCATGTGGCCGGGGGGAACAATGCTGCTGTTTTGGATCGGGCGGGGGTCGATGTTGTTGAAAACGACAGACGCGAGGCCATGGTTTGCCCAATTTCCTGCAACAATCGCCGTTAACAACGCCGACAGGCAAAACACCGAACGTTTAACTAACGGTGCCGTAATAATGGATCTCATCGGATTGTCTCCTCTGCTAACCCGGATTATTCATGAGCCATACTAACCCGAAGCGCAAGCGAGGGAAGTGCGACGTTTTTCCGTGTTTACCGGCCCTCGCTTGCGCTTCGCGCTTAGTATTTCAAGCGAAAACACTGGTTCATGAATAATCCGGGCTAATCGTGATTTCCTGCCGAAACCGACTGATCTTGACGTCGGTCGACTGCATCCATACCCTACTGAACCCTAGCGTTTTTACACGATGGATGGGGGGTGTCCAGCTATTTGAGACAGGGTATTCGGGCGAGTTGTGCATCGTAAAACGTTACGAGCCTGATGTTTAGTACAATCGATACTGTAGAAATGCACTAGACGGAGAATCGTGTCCGTGCCGGAACTTGCCAGATTTGTTGACATGCATTGCCACCTGCTTCCGGGCCTCGACGATGGCCCGCCGGATTGGGACGAGGCCTTGCTGATGGCCCAACAGGCGGCCGCCGACGGGATCGGTACGGTCATCGCCACGCCGCATCATCTCGGAGCCTATCGAACCAACGACGGACGCACAATCCGCGCCCGCACGGCCCACTTGCAGGAATTCTTGAACCAGCGAAACGTCGACTTGCGGGTCTTGCCCGGGGCAGAGGTTCGCATCGAACCGGATCTGGTCGAGCGAATTCGTACGGGCGAGATAATGTCGCTGGCCGATCGTGGGCGATATGTGCTCCTGGAACTTCCGCACGATGTCTACCTGCCCATCGAGAGGCTGCTGGACGATCTGGGCCGCGCCGGGCTGAGCGGTGTCCTGGCCCATGCCGAACGCAACATGGGCATTATGGCCCAGCCGTCGCTGGCCGAATCGCTGGTCGCGGCGGGCTGCCTTTTGCAGGTAACCGCAGGCAGTATTATGGGCACATTCGGTCCGCGCGTAGAAGCCACGGCCCTGCATTTAATCCGCCAGGGCATAGTGCATTTCGTGGCCACCGACGCGCACAGTTCGAAGTCGCGACGCCCCTTGATGCGTCGAACTTTTGACCGGCTGAGCGAGATTGTGGGTTACCAGGCGGCCCTTACGCTTTGTTGCCGGAATCCCGCCGCCGTGTTGGACGACGGCCATATTGAGCCGGCACTGGGAAAAAGCAATCAATCCACCTTGGGTCGATGGTTCGGCTGGAAAAAGGCGGGGTGATGCATAAATCGTTCGTCATCATTCTAGCAAGCGTCGCCTTAGCGATTTTTCTTGTGGGGCAAACCACCTTTTGTCATGCCGATCAAAATTGGCAAGATTCTTGTGAGGTGGGGCCGTTTTCATGTCGGGCCAATTTCCCGATGAAACGCATTGAGCCCTTTTTGTCGCAATTGTTCGATTTGCAAAATGATCTGGTAAACCTTTTGGGTATCTCGCCCGCCGAAGAGAAAATCGAACTGCTGCTGTTTCGTGACGAGTGGACGTATCGTAGCTATCTGCGTCGAAATTTCCCAAACATACCCTACCGCCGGGCACTTTTCATCAAACACAACGGCCCCGGAACGGTGCTGGTCCACTGGAGCAAAGATTTCACGACCGATGTGCGGCATGAATGCACGCACGCCTTGCTCCACGCCAGTTTGCCGATGGTGCCGCTGTGGCTCGACGAGGGTCTGGCCGAATACCACGAACCACCGGCAAAAAAAAGAGCCTTCGATAACCCAAACGCGAAAAAGCTGAAATTGCCGCTAGTGCTGGGCGATGGAACGAAGCTGGAACAACTGGAGGGATTGGCTAGCTACGATAAAATGGACGGCAATGACTACCGCGATTGTTGGGCGTGGGTCCATTTCATGCTGCACGGATCGGAAGAGGCACACGATGAACTTGTTCAATTCATCCAAGAAATTGGGTCGGGAAACCACCCCGGGTTGATGAGCGAGCGACTCGCCCAACGGCTATCCCGACCGACGGTGCGATGTGCTAATCACCACCGGAGTTGGAAACGTAGATAGGATAGGAGGAATTATCGAAAAAGTCTACCGTTTTTAGCTACCTTGCCTTTAGAACTGGCGACCGGCTGCCGATAGTTAAACCGTTGTATGTTGGGCTATTAGTATATGCTGAGTGCAAGCTACAGAGGCAATCCTCATGAAAATCGCTAGAATAATTCGCTTGCTAGCCGTGTCTATGGCGGCCGTTGGGCTCCTTGTTTCCCAATCGGCGCTAGCGGCAGCTCCGGCTTCTATTGCTACTAAAGCAAAACCCAAGCCGCTGATGCAGGACGTGGGCTTGCAGAAGGGCGGCACCCTGATGGGGCAACTCGTCGGTCCCAGCGGGACGCCCATAGCAGAGGCAAAGGTCTCGTTGTTACAAAACAACCGCGAATTGGCCAACACGATTACTGATAAACAGGGCAAATTCTCCTTCACGCACCTTCGCGGCGGTGTATACCAGTTAGTCACGGCCGACAGCAATCAACTCTATCGTCTATGGGCTGCCGGCACGGCGCCCAAGTCGGCTGGGCAAGTTGCGCAAGTTATTGCCGGACAACCGGTAATGCGTGGACAGTACACAATGGGTAGGGTGGGCCAATGGCTGACCAGTCCTTTGGGATTGGCGGCGGTGGCCGCTACCGCCGTAGCCGTGCCTGTCGCACTGCACAATTCCGACCGCGATCCGTCGGAATAATCTTTCGCGTCGTAAATACCGCTATTTCTAAAGTGCTGTTGACCTACCGCGCGCATCTTGATAATAAATCCCGCTCATTATTGCGGGAATTTTATGCGCCTTATCATACAGCAAGTTAACTTATTCCAAACTTCGTCGACGAAGTCCGCCGGCTCCACACGAACGGGCTGCCGAGGTTGCGTGGGCTGCGCAGCCGGGCTGTATCTGACGATAGCGATACTCTCACTAGCATGCTGTAGCGGGCTGACGGGCTGTACCAGCCCGGGCCACTATCGGGCCGCGCGTCTTCCCACGCGATTCATGGCCCCGCCGGTCGACAATGTGCAACAAATCGACCTTTCCGGCCTGTCGAACTTCTCGGTCAGCAACGAAAGGATTGACCGTGGTGACGTATTGGAAGTAACGATTCTGACCGACTACGCGCGCCTTCCGACCTCGACCATGCCGGTGCGGGTTGGTGAAGATGGCAGCGCCCAGATACCCCAAATCGGTGCGGTGCGGCTGGCCGGAATAGAGTTGGACGAGGCCGAATTGACGATAGCCGCCGCGGCGATCGAGCGGAATGTTTTCCACAAACCACACGTTACCGTGACGATGAAACGCCGGCGTACCAACCGCATCACGGTTATCGGCGCGGTTGAAAAATGCGGCGAAGTACGGCTGCCGT
>CAZISU010000040.1:0-12408 GCA_964541935.1 uncultured Planctomycetaceae bacterium
TCTTGCCTTGGAGTCGAGTCACGACTATGCCGGCTACATGGGCGTGCAACAGGATATTGGAACAATGACCGAGGGAGACAAGTACACGTTCGGTGGAACCCTGTACGGTCACCAAGACTGGCCCGCAACATACCAAATCATCTTTTACAACGTTGACGATGCGAGTACGCTGAGTCTGATCACCGATATTGATTTCCCTGTTGGCATGAAAGGCAATGAAGATGATGTCATTGCCGTCACCATGAACTACACCGCTACACCAAGCGATGAGGGTGATGAGCTACGGCTACTCCTCCTGCCTCGCAACCTAGGCGCGGGTACACACGCACGCACGGGGATCGACATGGTTTCGGTGCTGACAAATTGGGCACCCCCGGCTCCGATCCCTGGCGATGCCAACGAGGACGGCAAGGTAGACAACTTGGACGCCACGGCTTTGGCGGCGAACTGGCAGAAAACGGGCGGCGCCCTCTGGTCGGAAGGGGATTTCAATAGCGACGGAAACGTCGATGACGTTGACGCAACAATTCTAGCCACCAACTGGCAGATGAGCTCAGTGGCCACCGTGCCCGAGCCCACAACGTTGATGCTGTTGACGGGGATTCTGCTGTGTTTATTGTCGACGCGGAAGCGTTGGTTAGCAGCTTAAGAACGACAAACACGTTTGGGGACAGTGGAGAGGCATTGTATTTTCAGTTTTTTGTTTCTGTTCCTGAGTCACACTCAAAAGGAGAATCGTCATGAGAACAAGTTTAGCTGTATTAGCCATGTTGGCAGTTGCCCTGTTGCTTGCCGCCAACAGCACCTTCGCGGGGGTTATCTCTCCGCTCAACGGAAGTTTCGAGAATCCGGCCGCGGCGCCGGACAATAGCTCCGCTCCAGTAGACAACTGGGATGTCAACAGCACGATACCGATTCCCCCCGAAGGGTTCTATAACACTTGGGGTCATAGTCGCTGGGGAGGCGCCTCCAGCCCCTATGCCGCCGGCCAGGATGGACATTATCTTCTCGCATTGGAGTGCAGTAACGACTATGCCGGCTACATGGGAGTGCAACAGGACCTGGGGACGATGGTCGCTGGGGAAACGTACGCATTCAGCGGTACGATGTTCGGTCACCAAGACTGGCCCGCAACGTATGAAATCATCTTCTACAACGTTAACGACGCGAGCACGCTGGGTTCGATCAGCGATCTTGATTTCCCTGTTGCCATGAAGGGCAATGCGGGCGAGGTGGCCACCGCCACCATGGACTACACCGCTGGGACGAGCGACGACGGTGATGAGCTACGGCTGCTTCTTCTGCCTCGCAACCTTGGTCCGGGTACGCACGCACGTGCGGGGATAGACATGGTCTCGGTATCTGTGAATCCTGTTCCAGAGCCGTCCACCTGCGTAATGTTGGTGATTGGCCTGTTGAGCCTGGTTTGCCTCCCTCGGCGACGTGGCTAGTAAATTCACGGATGGTGATTATTAAATCGCCAGCAGTGTGCCCACCTGTTTCGGCAGCCCCGCTCTGCCGAGACAGGTGGGCGTTTAATTAAAAACTTAAGTTCCAAACACGCGTGCAAAGTGAGAGACTACATAGTGAGACTGCTACAGCGACAGGCGTCCGTCGGACTGCCGATCCTATTGATTTTATTCTCTTCGGCAAACTTCGCCGAGGCAGCGAAGCCGCAACAGGTATGGTTGCTTGCGGGACAATCGAACATGTTAGGTTATGGCACCAGTATTGGTGACTTGCCTAGCGATTTACAGCAGCCACAAACCAACGTGCAGGCTTTCACCGACGTCGGCACGGGTTGGATCGACCTTGCGCCCGGTCTTGGCCCCACAAGTGTTACATTTGGTCCGGAACTCGGCTTTGGCCGCGATATGGCGGCGGTCTTGCCGGATACCGACATTTTGCTGATCAAGGCACCATTTGGCTTGGGAACTTTATATGACGACTGGCGATCTCCAAATACGGGCAGAGGCCCCGCGGGACCGCACTATACGAACTTCATTGAGCTACAACAAGCGGCAATGGCCTTGAAGCCCGATGCGGAAATAGCCGGTATGATCTGGATGCAGGGTGAGGCTGACGCTTACGACAATATAAACGAAGCCACGGCCTACGAGAGTAATCTAAGACTTTTTATTGATAGCCTGCGCACGGACTTGAATGCTCCGGATATGCGTTTTGTGATAGGACAAATCACGGATGCAGATGTATGGGTCCATGGTGATATAGTGCGTCAGGCACAGGCTGCAGTTGCTCAAACGACTCCCAATTGCGAAATGGTCGTAACAAGCGATTTGCCGTTATGTGACGGGATGCACTACACTTCTTTTGGCTCCATGGAACTTGGCAGCCGGTTTGCCCGGAAAGTAGCTCCCATATCCATCTTGTCTCGCAACGGCAGCTTCGAGGAGCCTGCCGCGACAATACCGCCCGATCACAATACCACCCCGCTCAGCGATTGGGATGTCAATACCACGATACCTTATCCTCCGGAAGGATTTTACAATACGACGGGTTACTCCCGCTGGGGCGGTGCTTCCAGCATTTATCCCACCGGCCAGGCCGGGGACTGGTTGTTCTCGCTGGAATCGGATCATGACTTTGCCGTCTACGGGGGCGTGCAACAAGACCAGGGAACGATGACCGAGGACCAAACGTACACGTTTCGTGCCACGCTCTACGGCTCCGATGCCTACGGCGGTGCGTACCCATTGGATTCCACATACGAAATTGTTTTCTACAACGCCACCGACGATGTCGTGCTGAGTTCGATAACCGATCTTGATTTCCCCGTTGCCGACAAGGGCTATGCGGGGCAAACCGTTGTCGTCACCATGGATTATACCGCCGTGGCAAGCGACGACGGCGATGTGCTGCGACTACTCCTCATGCCTCGCAATCTGGGTGCTGGAACGCACTCGCGCACGGGTATCGATATGTTGTCGGTAACGACGACCGTAGCCCCGGACCCGCTGCCGGGCGATGCTAATAACGATGGCGTGGTCGACAGCTTGGACGTCACGGCTTTGGCAACTAACTGGCTGAAGACGGGCGGTGCCCTCTGGTCGGAAGGAGACTTCAACGGCGACGGAAACGTCGATGACGTTGACGCAACAATTCTAGCCGCCAACTGGCAAACCGGCGCGAGCCAAGAGGCCTCCGTGCCCGAGCCCACGACGCTGGTACTGCTGATGTGTTTGGTCTGTATAGTTTCCCTAGCCAGGCAACACGCTAAAGCAAGGAATTTATAGTGATAAGAACAAGTGTAGTTGTGATCGCCACGCTGGCAGTGGCCCTGCTACTTGCCACCAACAGCGCCTTTGCGGCAGTCAACTCGCCGCTCAACGGCAGCTTTGAGGATCCGTCAGCGACGACGACGCCGGACAATAACACCAGTGGCGTCGACAACTGGGATGTCAACAACACGATACCGTTTACCTCAGAGAACTGGTACAACACTTGGGGGTATAGTCGCTGGGGAGGTGACTCCAGCCCTTATGCTTATGACGCTGCGTATGCGGATGAAAATTGGCTTCTTGCCTTGGAGTCGAGTCACGACTATGCCGGCTACATGGGCGTGCAACAGGATCTGGGAACGATGACCGAAGGGGATAAGTACACGTTTAGCGGTACTCTGTTCGGTCACAATACTTACCCTTCCACGTACCAAGTCATACTCTACAACGTTAACGACGCGAGCGTGCTGAGTTCGATCACCGATATCGATTTCCCCATCCCCATGAAGGGTAACGAGGGTGATGTTATCGTCGCCACCATGGACTACACCGCTTCGGCGAGCGATGAGGGTGATGTATTACGGTTACTCCTCCTGCCTCGTAACCTAGGTCCGGGTACGCACGCCCGCACGGGGATCGATTCGGTGTCGGTGATGACAAACTATTACGAGCCATATCGCCCGCAATTTCATATCACGCCATCCAGCGGTTGGACGAATGACCCTTGCGGGATGTACTATGCCGACGGACTGTACCACCTTCATTACTTATGGAATCCCGACACTGCCGGCTGGGGGCACAATTGGGCTCATGTCGTGAGCAACGATATGGTCCACTGGACACCGTGGCCAATTTCACTTGCCAAAGATTCCGAACTGGGCGAAAACTGGAGTGGTTCGGGCTTGGTCGACCCCGACAATACAGGAGGTTTCAAGACGGGGACTAATGACGTGCAAGTGCTGGCGTTTACGAGCAACACTGCGGACGCCGGCCAGAACGTGGGTATTGCCTATAGCAACGATCGCGGCCGGACCTGGACTAGATATGCACAGAACCCGGTGCTCCCGCGTTTGCAGGATGGGAATAGTGCGTTCCGCGATCCAAAAGTATTCTGGCATGAACCCACGTCCAAGTGGAAAATGATCCTTTCCCGCGGATACACGGCCGCTGGAAATATGTTCGAATCCTCTAATCTCAAGGATTGGCGTTTGATTTCGGAGATGCCGCCCGGCGAATGCCCAGACATGTTCGAACTTGCCGTCGATAATCGGCCTGGCCAAAAGAAGTGGGTTTATGTGGCGGGTGACTATAATCCCGCGGCCCCAACAATGGCGTGGGCGCCAAGTATTTCATCGGAGACTTCGACGGGCAGGAGTTCAGGAACAGCTCGACTGCTTACCGCCTGGGCGGAAACTTTTTTGTCGGACAAGCTTTCAACCAAATCCCCACGGAAGATGGCCGCTGTATTTACATGGGCTGGAAATGGCTTCAGGAGCACATATATGGGACACTTGGCCCATGGTCCGGCGGCATCCAAACCCTTCCCGTGGTTCTTACGCTCCGCGATATTCCCGAGGTGGGCCTTCGCTTGTGTTATAACCCCGCTGAGGAATTGGAAGCAATGCGGGGCGAGCACTTTAGTTTTGGCCCCCAGCCAATCGCGGAAGGTAACTCACTGCTTTCGGGCCGGGGCATCGAAGGTGAACTCCTGGAAATCATTGTTCAATTCCAACTCGGCACGGCCACGGAATTTGGTTTGCAGTTACGCAAAGGCTCCCAGGGCACTTGCACAGTGGGCTACAACACCGCTACCCAGAAACTCTTCTTCACGCCCTCGACCGGCGACAACGCGATCTCGCAGGCGTTGGTGCCCGTCGATGGGAAGGTGACGCTGCGAATATTTCTGGATCGGTCGGTCGTGGATATTTTCGGGAATGACGGCGTTACTTGGAATACTGAGTTCTTCAAGGCGGATCCCGATAGTCTTGGGATTGAACTGTATACCAAAGGCGGAACGGTTCAACTTATTTCGTTAGACGTGTGGCAACTGGCGATGACAACCCCGGCCCCGCTCCCGGGCGACGCCAACAACGATGGCAAGGTCGACGACTTGGACGCCACGGCTTTGGCAACTAACTGGCTGAAGACAGGCGGCGCCCTCTGGTCGGAAGGAGACTTCAACGGTGACGGAAACGTCAATGACATTGACGCGACAATTTTAGCCGCCAACTGGCAAGCCGGCGTGAGCCAAGAGGGCTCCGTGCCCGAACCCACGTCGCTGGTACTGCTAATGTGTTTGGTCGGTCTGGCTTCCCTAACCGGACGACGGCGTGCTAGAGCAAGGAATTCATAATTATGAGATACACCGTGTGTTTATCGCGACGACCAGTGTTGTTGGGATTGCTGGTTCTGTTGATGCTAATGTCTTCGACAAGTCTCGCCGAGACTTCGAAGCCACAACAGGTGTGGCTACTTGCGGGGCAGTCGAACATGATAGGTTATGGCACCAGTACGGCTGCTCTGCCGCCCGAACTGCGAAGGCCGCAAACCAACGTGAAGGCTTTCACCAACGTCGGCACTGGGTGGATCGACCTTGCTCCAGGGCTTGGCCCCAACAACGCCATGTTTGGTCCGGAACTCACCTTTGGCCGCGATATGGCGGCAGCCTCACCGGAGATTGATATCTTGCTGATCAAGGCACGCTTTGGCCTAGGAGATCTGTACAACGACTGGCGATCATCCAATACGGGTAGAGGCCCCGCGGGAAAGCACTATGCACGCTTCATCTCGCTACAAAAAGCGGCAATGGCTTTGAAACCCGATGCAAAAATAACCGGTATAATCTGGATGCAGGGTGAGGCTGACGCATACGATGATCTAAACGAAGCAACGAGCTACGAGAACAATCTCAAGCTTTTTATCAAGAACCTGCGAACGGACCTGAAATCTCCGCATATGCGTTTTGTGATTGGACAAATAAATGAATCCGAGCAATGGGTGCATGGCGAGATCGTTCGCCGGGCACAGGCAGAGGTTGTTCGAACGATTCCGAATTGTGTCTTGGTCACGACAAAAGATTTGCCGTTATGCGACGGGATGCACTTTACTTCCCAAGGTTCCATGCGGCTTGGAAGCCGATTTGCCCGAAAAGCAATTACTACAATTGATCTGAAAGGAAATTAACTCGATGCAACAATGTAAGATGATGTCGCGAAGGCCGATTACAATGCCCGACCCAATCGCTCGGGGCTTGGACTCGAGCCGGCGCTCGCACGGTTTTACCCTGGTGGAGTTGCTAGTGGTGATCGCAATCATCGGTATCCTGATTGCCTTGCTGCTGCCGGCGGTACAGGCGGCTCGCGAAGCGGCAAGGCGGATGCAGTGCAGCAATCACCTGAAGCAAATTGGGCTGGCCTGCCTGACTCACGAGAATTCACATCGGATCCTTCCCGACGGGGGCGAGGAAGCCTGGTTCTCGCCTCGCAACTGGATCAACGGTCCCGCCGTCGCGCCCCAGCAGAATCTTGGCTGGGCCTACCAAGTGTTGCCCTACTTGGAACAGGAAAACATTTGGCTTATGGAAAACGATGTTGATGTGATCAAGACGACCATCCCCGGCTACTTTTGTCCGACACGGCGCGCTCCCATGGTGATTGACCAGCCGAATTTATCGCAATATGGCTATGTCACTGAACGAGCGATGATCGACTATGCGGGAAACGCGGGAACCGATACAACGGGTGACATTGGCTGGGGCATGGTCGGCAACGGCAAGGATGGCACGATAGTCCGACGCCCTAACGGATCGGCTGATCGTAGTGACTCGATCGGCATGGCCCATATCAGCGACGGTACATCGAGCACCCTCTTGGTCGGTGAGAAATGTCTCAACGTGGGCATGCTCGGACAGTCGCAGACAGATGACGACAGCGGCTACATTGACGGCTGGGATTGGGATCTCATCCGATGGGGATACTTCCAACCCAGCCCGGATTATAGCGAATCTTATAGTGTAAGTTACACCAATGTCCCCTTGCACGCTGCATTCGGTTCGTCACATCCCGGAGTTTTCAACTCCGTACTCTGCGACGGCTCGGTGCAGTCGATCACCTACGACGTGGATATGGACGTGTTCAGAAGACTATCGTCTCGGAATGACGGAGAAGTGATCCGCCTCGATGACCTTCTGGGCGGTCATTAAGTGGATATTTCTTAGCAACCCCCTGCGGACTTTTTGATACATAGCGTTCTGTGAAAGGAAACACAATGATGGTAAACCGCTGGTTTTTGTTGATTTTTGTTGGAGCAATGTTGGGGCTTGCTGTCAGTAGCGGCTGCGGCGGGCGGAAGGGGCCGGCGCGATACGATCTCTCCGGCACGGTTACCTACGATGGCAAACCCGTGCCGATCGGCTATCTAAATTTCACACCCGACAAGGCCGGCGGCAACAGCGGACCGGGCACCCATGCAAATATTGAGAATGGTCAGTACCAAACCCCGACCGACCGAGGTCCGGTCGGCGGCCCGCACATTGTGACGATTAATGGCTTCGATGGGGTTGCGCAGGGCGCGAATCCGATGGGCAAACGTCTGTTTGCCCCGCTGCAGGTCAACGTCGATCTGCCTAAGCAAAACGGCACGCACGATTTTGTGGTACCGGTCGGCCAGAGCCCGGGCAAATGATGCCGTCGAACCCGTATTGAACATTTCACACAAAATCCGTGAGACGACGCTTGTTTAACATCAATAACACGATCGCTCAAAACATAGACACGTAGCAACATGAAAAGACACACCATACTCATCGCGTTGCCTGCCTTACTGCTGTATGTTGTGGCGCTGGAAAGCGTTGCCGCCGGACCAGTTGATGACGCGGGGCGCCCGCTGATCGAAAAACTCGGCACCATCGAATGCGACGTTGTCGAGAGCACCCCCGTCGTCCTCCGAGGCAAGTTTTATCGGTTCGAATGGATGCGCGTAAACGCGCCCGAAAACAAGCTGAAGAAAAACTACTTCCGCTTTATCGAAGCGGACACGGGAAGGATCACAAAACCTTTCGGCTTTGGCCATACCTTCGGCAGCGTGTTCGTGGAGAACGACACGGTTTACGTCACGGGCACGGGCTCCGGCCATCGGGTGGAAATTTTCGCGTCGAGCGACCTGGAGAATTGGCAGCAGTGGAACGCTCTCGACCTGGAGGGCTGGGGAATTTGGAATACGTCCCTCTGCAAGGCCGGCGATGAGTATGTGTTGATGTTGAAATCAGCAAACCCCAGCGGGAGGCCGGCGTTGCTTTTACCCCGCGTTTTGCCAAATCACATGACTTAAAGCAATGGGAGTTGACCCCGTCGGAATGTGTCTACGGAAAGGACCGTTACGCCGCTCCCCATTGTCTGCGTTATCATGACGGATGGTTCTACTGTTTCTATCTCGAGGCGGGCAAGAAGACCGGCTATGAAACGTATGTTGTACGATCCAAGGACTTGGTACACTGGGAACAGAGCCTGTTGAATCCCGTTCTTATGGCCTCGAAAGAAGATAAGATCATCGCCAATCCCCACCTATCTCCTGAACAACTACGTCGCATTGAGCGGGCCGTGGACTGCAACAACTCCGACATCGATTTCTGCGAGCACCAGGGAAAGCTGGCGATCAGCTATTCCTGGGGTAATCAACAAGGCGAAGAATTTCTAGCCAAGGCCGTTTACAACGGTACACTGGAGCAATTCCTTCAGGGCTGGTTCCCAAAACAATAGCCTGGGCTGCTACAAAAAGGACCATGTACTCCGCGATAAGAATGATTGTACCCGCCGTCCGCGTAAGCGTTCATACTTCCCACCACTTGAGAATAATAATGAAACAGCCCAAAATGCATGCCTTCGTCGCCATGGTCGGTCTATTGATTCTTGGCTCTCCAGATACGACTCGGTCGGATGAGATCGCGGTCCCATTTCCCGATGCACTGCGGGCGGCGACCATCTCCGTCGACCGACTCGATAATATTATTGATTATGCGCTGGTCGTGGGAAACGGTGATATCAATGCACTGGTCTACGCCGAAGATGGCCGCATCCGATTGATGCTTACGAAGAACGACGTCTGGGACGCCCGCCTCGACTCCAAGCTCGATCCGCCCATCCCCACTCTCGGGCTGATCAAGAAGCTGGCCGGAGGGTTACCCCAGGAATTCCTTTTACCGGAAGGGATTAACTGGAAAGGGCCGGACAGCTACAGTGCGCACCCGTATCCTTGCCCCCGGGCGTGTGCCATGCTGAGCCTGGAAAACAAGTCCACCAAACAGCCCCCAAAAGAGACGCTTTGCGGGCGTCTTGATCTTCGTCGTGCGGTGGCCGACGTTTTTGTCAATCCTGGTGGAAAATCGACCGCTCAAATTCGGGCCCTGGCCGACCGCAACGTGTTTCTTGTGAAGTCTCGATGCATCGGGCAACTCATCGCAGTGAAATCTGACGACATCCCCGGGACCACAAGCGGCAAACGCGAGGGTGTACAGTGGCTCGCGCAACGGTTGCCCGGCGACCTCGACTGGCCGGGTATGAGCTTCGCCGTGGCGATGGCGACCGCAGGCGACCTTACGGCGGTCGCTATTGTTACCAGCCGTGAAGCGGACGACCCAAAGGCCAAGGCGATTGCTCTGGCTGGCGAGGCCGCTGCATCCGACTATACCAAATCCGTCCAGCGGCACGAGTCCCAGTGGGAGCAATTCTGGTCCCGTAGCGGCATCAAGATCGACGAACACGCGCTGAGCGATATCTGGTATCGCAACCTGTATTTTCTGCGTTGCACGTCCAAACCCGGCGCACTCTCGCCCGGACTGTTCGCAAGCCTGACCGGCGACAAGCCCGCCTGGCATGGAGATTACCATACCAATTACAACATTCAACAAACTTTTTGGGGTGCCTACGCCGCCAATCACCCAGAATTGTCCGAGCCGTACGATCGCTTGATCCACGAGTATATGCCCAGAGCGCGTTGGCTGTGCCGGCGTATTTTTTCGATCGATGGAGCGTATATCCCGCATGTCCTGTTTGCCTACGAGCCGCCCGATCCGGAAAAGTGCAAGAGTCCGGGCGGCCGGCAGTACATACACCACGTGTGGGGATTCACGCTGGGAGTGGCCGGCTTTAGCGTGCAACCGTTGTGGTGGCACTACAAGTATGAGCCGGATCTGGAATTCTTAGAGAAGATCGCCTATCCGGCGGTTCGCGACGTGGCTGTCTTTCAGGCCAACTTTATGGACCTGTGTGAAGGGGATCAGCAGGTTGTGTTGGCGCCCACTGTATCGCCCGAGCACCGGGGCTGGACCAAAGACTTTAAGTACAATCGCAATGGCACGTTCGACATCGCCATGTTTCGCTACATATTCGCGGCGGCAATCGAAGGAGCCACGACATTGAAATGCGACGCGGAGCTTGTGACAAAATGGAAACTCGCCGTAAAACGTCTGCCGCCGTATCCCACCACAAAAACCGCGCCGACGGTTGTCGTCGACGTGCAAGACGCGACGCCAATAACCTACAACATTGCGGTCCCCGCGACCCCGGTCTTTCCGGGCGATGTGGTAACCTGGTTTTCGCCGGAAGCGGAGAAGGAACTGTTTCGTCGCACTATCGAAAAGCTCCGCTGGAACGGCAATAACGCCGCCGTGTGTCTGGCTATTGCCCGAGCAAGGCTAAGCATGCCTGGCGCTTTGGACTGGACGGTTAGAGAGCTTACGACGCGGCAGCGTCCCAACGGCATGCTGACGATGAACCGACTCGGCAAATCGCCCTTCAATGATTTTGGCCATTACACCGAAATGTTTGGCTCGTCGATGGCGGTAAGCGAACTGCTGATACAGAGCGTCGGCGACATAATTCGCGTATTTCCCGCTTACCCAAAGGACCGCAACGCAACCTTCACCAACCTGCGGACGCAAGGTGGCTTCCTGGTTTCGGCTCAACAGAAAAACGGGCGGATCGAGCGCGTGGTCGTTCGATCTTCTGTCGGTGGATGCTTGCGCTTGCTTTCCCCGTGGGATGAGGTTCGCGTGATACGCAATAACGGCAACCCGAAGACGATCAAACCGGACGCCAACGGTATCGTGCGATTTGACACCGATCCGGGCGAGCAGTTGATATTCCGGCGGCGCTAGCAATTCATATAGAGAAGAAAAACCCGTACTTTTCGAAGTGTTGCAAGGTTTGCTGCCCAAATACGCCGCAAACGGCTAGGCTAATAAGTTCGGAATACGATGTATCGGAGTGACAACAGATGTGTAATATTAGCCGGCCGCCAATCAGACGGACATGCTTAGCGTTACTTTTTACAGCGATTGCCGCATCAACTCTGCTCGCCGAAGAACTGGACTCCGATCTTCTCGGGCAAGGGTTCGTCGAGCCGCCTTCTTCAGCCCGCCCGCGGGTGTTCTGGTGGTGGCAGCAAACCAAATACCATCACAAAGATTTAACCAGAGACCTGGAAGAGATGAAACGCATCGGTATCGGCGGCGCGTTAATCTGGGATAATGGGCACACCGCATCTCAGCCCTCTATTCCATCCGGGCCGTTGTTTATGGGGCCCGAGTGGCGAGAAAAACTCACGTATGCCATCCGCGAGGCAGACCGCCTGGGGATAGAAATCAGTCTGAACCTTTCGAGTGGCGCTTGTTGTGGCGGACCGTGGATTCCGCCCGCATATGCCGCCGCGCGAATGATTTGGCGGGAAAAGGAGGTCCGCGGGCCGCTTGAACTTTCCGAAAGACTGCCCATCCCGGATGGGACCATTAAGGATGAGAACGGGCGGCCTTTTTTCTACCGCGATATCGCCGTTTTGGCACTTCAACTTTCCGACCAGGCAGAAGCTGTTACTCCAATTAAGGATTTGGCAAAGAAATCCCTTGCAGCGCTGCATGAGCATCGCACCCTTGACGATTATCAGCGTGGCAAGCTCTTTGAACATGCGCCCGAAGTTGCGGGCGAGTTTCACGTCGCCAGCAGTGCGATCCTGGATATTTCTGATCGTATGGACGGAAACGGACTCCTGCGCTGGAACGTACCGCAAGGAAAGTGGTTAATCTTGCGTTTCGGCCATACATACACGGGCGAGCCAGTGTCAGGAGGTCCGAAGCCATACGATCCATCGACCAATGGTATTTATCTGGACCATCTCA
>CAZISU010000040.1:12418-13474 GCA_964541935.1 uncultured Planctomycetaceae bacterium
TACCGGCTATTTTATCGATCATCTCAGCCGCAAGGCCATGGACTTGCACTTCGAAGGTATGGCAAAGACGCTGATAGAAGATGCCGGAGACCTGGTCGGTAAAACGCTGAAATACTTTCACTGCGACAGTGTCGAAACCGGCAAGGTGAATTGGTCCGGCGAATTTAGAGCAGAGTTCAAAAAACGTCGGGGCTATGATCTGCTGCCCTTTATCCCCGTTCTGGCCGGAAAAATCGTAGACGGCCGTGAAAAGTCGAACCGCTTTCTCTATGATTTTCGCAGAACCTTCGGCGATTGCATCGCCGAGAATCACTACGGCAGATTTCAAGAACTTTGTCACCAAAACGGGATGGGATACCATGCCGAGTCCGGTGGCCCGCCCCCCGTCCCCATCGACGCACTTCAGTGTCTGGGAAAAACGGATATCCCCATGGGTGAGTTCTGGTGCCGGGGCAGTAAATTCGCCTGGAGAGTCAACGACATCGAACGGTTTTATGTGAAAGGCCCGGCCTCGGCAGCCCATTTGTATGGCAAGAATCTGGTAGCGGCCGAAGCCTTTACATCAGTGGGCCCTCATTGGGAGCGGGATCCGTTGGATATGAAGCCGACCGTAGATCGGGCATTTTGCGAGGGCGTGAACCTGTGTTATTTGCATACTTTCACGCACTCGCCGTCGGAGGCCGGGAAGCCCGGATATGAATATTTTGCGGGCGTGCATTTCAATCCGAACATCACATGGTGGCAACAGGCCGGCGCCTGGACCGACTATCTTTCACGCTGCCAGTTTCTACTTCAACAAGGGATGTTCGTGGCCGATGCATGTTACTACTATGGCGATACCGTGCCGAGTTTCGTTCCGCTCAAACACGTGGACCCGTCTCTCGGGCCCGGGTACGACTACGACGTAACCAATTCCGAGGTGATACTCACACGGATGTCGGTTGAGAACGGTCGAATTCTCCTTCCCGATGGCATGAGCTACCGCCTGTTGGTTCTGCCAGAGTGTGACGCGATGCCTATCGAGGTGCTGCGAAAAGTCAGCCGGTTGGTCGAGGA
>CAZISU010000041.1:0-13462 GCA_964541935.1 uncultured Planctomycetaceae bacterium
CCGAAGTACATCTTTCCCAAGTTCTGTATCGCACGCGTGCGAACCTCTACGTTGTTCGCATGTTTTTTGAGCATGAAATGCATGAAGCGGATGCCCGATTGCCACTTGCTGGGATTCGGGTTGATAATGTCCCAAACGTACTGGCCCACATTCCGCTGGTTATTCCACTCCCGCGTGGGCGGTCGCTGCGGCCAACTCAGGTCGAGCGAACGCGGATAATCCAACGTCACCGCATCGTACCACTCGGGTGGAGTTTTCCCAATCGTGTCGACCAACTCTTCGATTTGGGCCTTCGATCTGCTAGTTTTAGCGCCGGCCTCTTCAGCACTCCAAGCTGCAACGGGCGAGACGATCAGAGCTATTAGCACAGCCAAAAAGGCGTTTGAAGCAAGCAACGTTCCTTTGACTTTCATCATTAGCGTTGGACTTTCTGCGATGTTGGGGAAACGGGGGGGGGATACGAATATAGCCAGCCCGCCTTTATAGCGGCTCGCTTTGGCAAGGTCAACGCCTACATTAAACAGGCTACTTTAACTCTGCCCCCCGATCGCCTCAATATTCCCGTTTTGTAATAATTCCCGGCTGAGGGACGGGATATTTTCCGTCGGGACCGGCCTGGACGGGCGCGGGAGAATCCATCGTGAATTTATCCACCCCGGGTGCGTATTCTTGCTCGCAGTTGAGCATTTCGTCGAAAGTGACGACCCGACCCGTATGCGCCGCCTTACGCCCCATATTCGAGACCACGGATGCTTCCACGCCGCTTCTGACCTCGTTATAAGGTTTGTCGCTACGGATGGCGTCCACCAGATCGTTCCATTCGTTGTTGTACGGACTCAGTTGGCCTGGAACGGCTTTGGATTTCCAGATCATATCCGAACGCTTCAACGTTTGGCTTTTGTAAGTGCTTGACGGCGGCCCGCAGTCGCCAGATTTGGAAATGACCGCCGAGCCCTTGGTGCCGTGTGCATAGCTGGAATGGGTCTGATAGCAGCCCGTCATGCAGCGGCCGTCCACCATCAACTTGGTGCCGTCGGCAAAGGTGTATTCCGCCGAATACGTATCGAAGTTTTGATCGACGTACGGCTCGTCATCCACACTGCTGCGATAATGCCGTCCGCCCACCGCCTGTACCTTGACCGGCCAGGCGTTTTTCATCCAGCAACAATGGTCGATGACGTGGATGTAAAAGTCGTTGAAACATCCACCGCTGGCCCAGATGAAGCTGTGAAAACGTTTAATCTGCCACAGCAATTCGCTGGGCGTTCCTGGCCATTTTGTTGAAAATGCCGTGGCCAGCGGGCCGATCAGCCGGTATGCACGCATCAGTATAATGTCACCGATTTCGCCGTCTTGGATACGCTGATGTAATTGTTGCAGCGGCCGGGCATGGCGTGACATCAACCCCACGCCCACCTTCAGGTTCTTCGCCACCGACTCGTCGGCCTGCTTCAACATGCGGCGGGCCGTGGGGCCGTCGGACGCCAGAGGCTTCTCCATGAAGACATTCAAATCTTTTTGGAGTGCGTAGCCAAACTGGGCCCAACGAAACGCTGGAGGCGTGGCAAAGATGGCAATGTCGCCCGGCTTGAGGCAATCCATGGCCTTCTGATAGCCGTCGAAGCCCCCGAATCGCCGCTCGGCCGGGACGTCGATGTGATCTCCAAGCCCAGCCGAAGTGGTCCGATCCCAACTGGCCTGGATCCCACGTTTCAAGTACTTCAGGCTGCTTTCAATTCGATTGGGAAACACGTCGGCCATAGCGACCAGTTTGACCGGCCCTTGATTGACCATTAAAGCATTGGCCGCCGCGCCCGTGCCCCGGGCACCACAACCGATCAAGGCCAGTTGAATCATATTATTCTCGCCCGCATGAACTCGTGGAACGCTAACGCCCGCCAGTGACGAAGCCACGGCGATGCGGCCGGAGTTTTTCAGGAAATTACGACGCGACGCGATTTGTTTAGTGTCTTTATTCATTGTCCGTCTCTATTTTATTGTCCATTGCAATTCATGCGTTGATTGGCCTCTCCAACCATTTTTAGTACGTAGCTTCGCTCATTATCGAACGTTACGTTGTAGCTCGATTCCTGAGGCGGATAGTCGAAAACCCAGAATGCGGAAAGCGGGACGCCGTTGGTTTCGATTGCGGTTAACAATTCCTGAAACTCGCCTCGCGACTGTTCCTTTGTTGTTGCTTGATGCGAGCCGAACTCGCCGATGAATAACGGTTTTTGCGACCTCGCGGAAACATCCTTAAACGTCTTCACCAGTTCGCCCAAGCTCTTCGCGCGGCCCGCGTAGTCGTTGTCCTGCGTGGGATATATATGCACGCAAATCGTGTCAAAGGGATCGGGATTGTCGCGTCGAAGTATCCCTTGAAATTGTTCCTTGGTATCCTTTTCCCAGCTTTTATCTGTTGTATTGTGATAGGCGGACGACCGCGGGCATGAATTGCCCGTAATCAGAATGCGATGTTTGTCGTACGCGTGTACGGTCTTCGCAAACTCCTTATACGCCGCGAGCATCATTTCCGACGACATCTCATCTCGCTGCGTTCGTTTTGACGCAGTTTTTAGGTGCGGAATGACCCGCGGCCGATGTAAAGCCGCGTTGGGCAGATCGACGTGCAGGTTACACTCGTTCGCGAATTCCCAGCCCCAGATTGCCGGCGAGTTACGATACCGCAAAACGATTTCCTTGCTGTATTGGCGGATCAACTCGATGGTCTTGCTCTCGGGGTTTGCCAGTTGATCCACATGTTCGCCGACGATGTCCGGAATGTACGCGATATTCCAGAAAAGCGAGGGGATCAAGCCGATCTGATTATCCTCCGCGGATTTGACTATATCGTCCAAAAGGCGGAAGTATTCGTCTTTGTCGGATAAGTAGAGATCCCAGTCGCGCGGCCAGAACCCGCACGCCATGAAACGCACGAAAGGAATTCGCGCCTTGGAAAGCCGCTCGAACTCCCGTCGATAGGATATGTCTGACGGCTCTGCGATTTTTCGGGCAAACAAAGAAAAGTAGTTGGCCCCTATGCCGCGATACGTCTTTCCGTTGCGCAACAGTTGCCCCTTATCGACGCTCAGCCCCCGCGTCTGTTGCGGCAGCGGCTCGGAGGCTATTGCCACAACGGGCAAGCACACCCACAGCAAGACGATACATAGCCGGATGCGATAAATATTAAAACTTGCGAAAAACTTCACTATCTCGCCTGCGGATAAGTAACACGCTACCTTGCTGAGTGCTGGACCAACTCTATTCTACTTTTGCACGCCAACCCGATAAAGCATCGGCTGACGCGTCTTGTATCCCTTGCTCGCGCGCGACATGGGCAGAACGATGTCGCCGCTGGGGCGGTCTTCGAAAGAGTGCCAGTGCGACAGGTTGACGTCGTCTTCCGCGGGCAGCTTGGTGTCGACCTCTATCACGTTATCTCGCACCAGCCCGTAGGTCTTGGCATCCACTTCGCCGATCACCAGGGGCCAGCGCGGGTGGTTGGATTGGCAGTTTTTGTCGCTCACATTTCCTACCCAGTATATGCGTCCGTTGGAGTGCGAGATCAGTTCAGACATCGAGGCGGGCGAGAAGAACGGCTTGCCGTCGCTGTAGGTCCAGGGTCGCGGCTTGCTCCACTTGTGGCCGCCGTCTTTGGAAACGCTGATCCATTTGTGGCTGGGCAGTTTGTTCGATCTGTCGCTGGCGCCCCCGTTGCTACCACGCATGATGCAGATAATATTGCCGTCGGGCATTTGCGCCAGAGTTGGTTCGTACAGCCCGCGCACCGTGCGTTTGCCGTCGCCCTTGATCGGTTCTGATGCTTCCCACTCGATGCGGTTGTCCTTGGTCCAACGTCCGATCAGGATCATGCTGTCGAGCCAGTACCATCCACCGCCCGGATTGTAAAAGCCCTTGCCGTCGGGATTCAGCGGGGGCAATTGCACCGGCACGAGGATCGTGCCCTCGCGCGTGCGGATAGGGTCGCAGCCCTGGTCGCCCAGAAAGTAACAGTTTTTGCTGATATGCACCCCGTCGATGGGATGCTTCGCCGAATACTGCTCACCCTTCTGCACGATGGGCTCGTCGAATAGATATGTGCGTCCGCCGTCGGTCGAGACGCGGTGCCGCAAGTAGTACCAGTACCACTGCCAACGCGGCTCGTGTGCCCGTGGATCCTTGTCGGGCGTATCCATGCAATTGAAAAGCGCCAAGATGTTTCCATTGACCGGATCTCGCCACAGCCCGTGCGGCGAGCGACGGTATCCGTAGGGCAGGCCGCTGTCGAAATCGGGGCTGGACTTCACCGCCTTCCAAGTGCGACCGTTGTCGGCCGAATACCTGCCGCGTTTGATCATTTCTTGCCCGCTGTTTTTTTGATAGATAGCTCGAAACAGCGGCGACTGTTTTTTGAGCGTCTCTTTGCTTTTAAACGACAGTTTTCCCGCCGTGGCTGCCTGGACTGGTTGCGCCGAAAAGCACAGCGTCATAGTAGCCAGACAGATCATTGAGATCGAAAATTTCATAGCATATTTCCTGGATGGTTTATTGCGAAGCCCCCAACGGCCGGGTTGCCGCCTACTCTGCTCTAAAATAGCTGCTCTGGCACCGGCGTGTCAAGCTTGTAGGGTGCGTCCGCGACGCACAATGAAACTCAACGCCCGATAGCTTGTTTGTGCAGTTCGTCCAACAACCCTATTGCCGCCGTTACCAGCATCTCGCCTGAGCCTTCGGCGTAACGGGAGCTGATGACTTCGTATTGACCTTCCGCATAAGCGGATCGGTGGGGAATGTAGTAAAACCCGCCGTTGGCCAACTCGACGACATTCGTCTGCCGAAATGGTGAGGCGGCCTTGACGCTCAGCCCAAGCTCCACGAAGATCTCTCCCGGCAGTGCAACCCAGGCGATGTCCGAGCCCAGCGTCATCACCTGTAACTCGACTTTGACCGGGCGGCCTTTCGCCGCGGCAACGTCCACAATTCTGTTGGCTTTGACCCGTTCGAGAAACGGCGTCTTGGTGCCAGGCTGGGCCAGAATTTCACGGGCACGGCGGAGTTCCTCATCCGTATGCTTGGCCAACGGCACTTGCACCATTTTGCTGCCCACGCGAAGAGCAACATCCTCTACTTCCTTCATGTGCATGTAAGCTTTCAACACGTCGGCGGCCAGGATGATGCCCAGCCGTTTGGCCTCCTCCGGGCTGGTTTGCGGTGTGGCCCAATTGACGTCGGTATGATTGATGTTTCCACATGCCCCGTTGGCGAAGATTGTCAGCATTCCTGGTCCTCTGTAATCGGCGAGTCGCAGAGCGAGGGTGGCGGGAAAATCTGCCGAGATCCGCGTTCCACCCGTGGTGTCCAGGTGATTGGCGAAGTTCACGTAGGTCAGCAGCGGTTTCTGCTCGGCCGTCTCGGCATAGACGACGTTCACCTGCGGATCGATCGTACCGATCGGTCGGATGATATTCGGATTAAACTTGCCGGGGTTCCATCCGATGGTTCCATCCTTCATCCAAAATCGCCGAATAAAGGATATATCCGGCTCGTTCTGAGATGCATAGGAGATTTGCGCTGCCGTCAGGCTGTCGTTGGCCTGTTGAACAGCCTGGGCGATCAACAGGGGCAATTGCTTGACGTAGGGTCCGGAGCCGAAGGGCGAGGGACCGGTGTGCGTGTGAGTCGCCGAAATCATCACGTGATCCGCGGGAATGCCGGTTTCTTTGGCAATCATGCGTCGCGCCTTGGAGACGATACCCACTGGCACTCCGCTCAAATCGCATACGACCCAGGCGATCTTCGTTTTTCCATCGTCCAAGACGGCCGCCTTGGCATAGACATCATCGAGCACCCCTTCCGAGCCTCGGGCCACGGATGGTCCGGCTATGGGCGTGCCATTTGGCGGCGTAATCTTCACGGCGGCCGTACCCAGCCTCAGTTCAGCCGCCCAAGTCGGCGTCACCGACGCCAGTAAAACGGCAACACATCCGATAACGGCGGCGGCCCATGCGCAAACCAATCTGCGCTGATGCCAATTTCTTCTCATAACTATCATTCTCCTCGGTTTCGTCATCGTCCTTCATCAACATACCATCTACAACTGGACCAACGCAATATCCTTGCCTTATCTAGCAGGATCTGCAAGGCTGCGCAAAGACCCGTGTGCAGGCGGACGACGCAATGTTAAGATGAGGCGTAATTCAAGCCTGGAACGGTTTGAGACTCAGTAAATGGGAAACAGCGGCTAAACTTGCTATAATCGCACGTGAAAGGAAAAGACAAATGATGATCCTCGCCCGCATGCTTGCTTATGTCACACTGGGACTTTCAACCACCATTGTACTCGTTTCGCCGGCAAATGCCAAAGACGTGGCTATGCCCACGATTGCTGACTTGCCATTGCTGCCGGACACCAAGCAACAGCAACCGAAAGTCGACTGGTTGCTCGATGGTGTTTCGTTCACGGCCGGTGTTTTTCGCAATGCCAAAGCCAACGAAATAGTGCTCTGCAACGGATTGATTTCGCGGACATTCCGCATATCGCCCAATGGGGCAACCGTGGGCTTCGACAACATCGTCAACAACCGCTCGCTCCTGCGCAGCGTGCGACCGGAGGCTGTCGTCGAGATCGACGAGCAAAAGCACAATGTCGGCGGTCTTACCGGACAGCCGATCCACAACTACCTCTTGCCCGAGTGGCTCGACAACATGAAATCGGACGAGACGGCTTTCCAATGCACCGGTTTTTCGGTGGGCAAAACAAAGCAGCGTTTTGCCTGGAAGAAGCGCACGGGTTGGATGTCGCAAGACCTGCCCTGGCCGCCGCCCGGAGTGAGTCTTACTTTGCATTTCCGCAAGCAGAAGATCTCTGTCGACATTCACTACGAACTATACGATGGCATCCCGCTGTTGGCGAAGTGGTTCACACTGAAAAACAACGGCCCCAGCCCGATCGTGTTGAATTCATATAAGAGCGAAATCCTTGCGGCTGTCGAACCGGAGTCGTCGGTCGAGGCTAAAGGATTTTCGTACATGCCGAATATTCATGTCGAAACCGATTTCGCCTATCTCGCCATGACCGCCACCACGGGAAGCCTCGACAAGACAGTCTATTGGGTACCCGATCCGCTTTATAAGACCCAAGTCAACTACAAAAGACTCACTCCCTGCCTGCTGGAAAGCCGCCCTTTGCGCGGGCCCCAGCAGACAATCGCAACGGGCGAATCGTTCCATTCCCACCGAACCTTTGAACTGCCCAACGACAGTTGGGATCGAGAACGCAAGGGGCTCGCCCGTCGCCGCATGATGAGGGTGCTCTCACCCTGGGTAGCCGAAAACCCCATCCTCATGCACGTTCGCAGCGCGAGTACCAAAGCCGTCAAATTGGCAATCGACCAGTGTGCCCAGGTGGGATTTGAAATGGTGATAATGACCTTCGGCAGCGGTTTCCAGATCGAAGACGAAAACCCGGCCAACATCATCCGTATGAAAGAATTGGCCGATTATGCTCACGCCAAGGGGATCGCTTTGGGCGGATATTCGTTGCTGGCCAGCCGACGGGTCGGCGGCGGCGACGATGTCGTTCCGCCGCCTGGAACATCGCCCGCCTTCGGCAATTCACCTTGTCTTTGCAGCAAATGGGCCGACGAATACTTCCGCAAACTATACGCCTTCTACGAAAAAACCGGCATGGATATTTTGGAGCACGACGGTTCGTATCCAGGCGACGAGTGCGCCTCGTCCGAGCATCCCGGCCACAAAGGCCTGGCCGACTCGCAGTGGAACCAATTCCGCAGGATACAAGAATTCTATCGCTGGTGTCGCGGCCGAGGTATCTATCTCAATGTGCCCGATTGGTATTGCCTCAACGGCAGCAGCAAGACGGGCATGGGATACCGCGAGACTAATTGGTCGCTACCCAGGTCGCAACAAGAGATCATTGAGCGACAAAATATTTACGACGGCACCTGGGAAAAACCCGCCAGCTACGGCTGGATGTTCGTGCCTTTGGTACAGTACCACGGCGGCGGTAAAGCCGCCACAATCGAACCGCTCAACGAACACCTGCCCCATTACAGGCAGCGGCTGGCCAACCTCTTCGGAGCCGGCGTGCAGGCCTGTTATCGGGGGCCACGCTTATATGACTCGCAGGAGACCAAGGCGGTCGTCAAAGAGTGGACCGACTTCTATCGGAAGTATCGCAAAATACTCGACTCCGATATTATACACGTTCGCCGTCCAGACGGCCGCGACATCGATGCAATTTTACACGTCAACCCAAAGCTGCCAACCAAGGGACTCTTGATGGTTTACAACCCCTTGAATCGGCGGGTTAAAAAAACGTTGCACGTGAATCTGTACTACACGGGCCTGAAAAGCATCGCAACGATCCTCGAAAAAGGCCAAACGCCGAAATCGCTGCAGATTGGCCCGCGCGGCAACGCCGAATTCCCTATAGATATCGAGCCCAAGGGCGTGACGTGGTTTCTTGTGCGGTAAAGAGTTTGCCTAAGGTCGGTTGAGTGCCGCCCGTCAATCGATGCCAAAACCGCCACAGGTCGACCTGGAAGTAGGACTACGGCGGCTATCGCACGTGGCGTTGCACGGCGGCGGCTTCTACGTACATTGGCAGGAAGCGGTAGTAGACTTCCAGGCAGAGTGTGCCCAGGGCAGTCGAATAGACTCTGCCGCCGTAGCCGCCCCAGACGGTGTTGGGATCCCAACTGCCTGCCAACGGGCCGCTGCTGCGTTGCGATTCCACCAGGGTTGTACGCAGCGCCTTGTTCCAGCGATCCCAGTGGGCGCCTTGCAGTTGATACATGCCGACCGTGGCATAGTACCAGTAGTAGAAGTTGGCCTTGCCTTCGCCGGGCAGGTGTCCCAGGATGTAGTCGCCCGCTTCCAGACCGGCGGCACTGGCCGGCGCCATGCCCAGGAACTGGCGGCAGGTCAGCGCCTCGGCTGTCATTGTGCGGCTAGCGGTCATGCCCGGCCGATAGCCGGCCAGTCCGTGGTTGTTGCCGCTGGAAACGCTTTGCAAGAAACGTTGCATCCGTGAGCGCGTTTCAGCGGGGATGGGAATACCGGCCAGCTCGGCGCTTTTTAGCGTCATTACCTGCCAGCCAAACTGGCTGGTGTCGCCGGGATTCGAAGGCATGTATCGCCAACCGCCGCCGTTAGGGTCTTGAGCGGCCAGCGTATAGCCGATGGCCCGGCGGACGGGCTCTTCCAATTTCGGGTCGTGGGTCATGGCATACGCTTCGCTCAGCGCAAAGGCGGCCATGGCGTGGCAGTACATGGCGGCGTAGTGCGAGGCCTGCCCGGCCAGCGAGCCGTCGGGCCGTTGTTGGGCAAGGAGAAACTCCAGCCCCTGGCGGACGTTGTTCGAATAGGGGCCGTCTTTGTGCGTGTGCCCCGATGCCAACATGGCCAAGAGCGCCAACCCGGTGACGCCCGTATCGGCGCGCACGCCGGCGTTAAGGCGGTTTCGTCCGGCAATGTGCTGCTCGCGTCCGCCCTGGTGCTTGTATGATTCCCACCGTCCGTCGGCGTTTTGGTTTTCCGCGATCCACTTCAAGGCAGCACGCACGGCCGCTTCGGTTCGCGCGGTGGCACCGTTGTTTAACGCCAGCTTCGAGCGATCGGCGGCCACGCGCATACGATAGATCTTCGGCAGCGGTTGCTGCTGGTTTTGGTCGCGTCGTCGCATGAATTGTGGCGGCCCGATGCGGCTATTGACGGGCAGGAGCATGGGGTTGGCGCCGTGATCCGGGGAAGTCTTGACGGTGTTGGAGGATTCGCTTGTGGAGGGGCGATTAGGCTCGATAGCGTCCAGCGATGACGCACGGAGGCGTTCCAGCCGCGAGGCATCGGCCGCGACACTTAGCCTGGCGGTTTGCTCGCGCTGGGGCGTTTGGTTTGCACCGCTACCGTCGATGACCGCGTCGGCCGGTTGACCGTGTGTGGTTTTCGAAGACGCGTCGACCAGTGCGGCCAGCGAGTCGGCCGACTCGGCGGCGGTGGCCAGCCGTCGCATGGTCGGCAAGGGTGAGGGCCGGTCGAGCAAAGAGGACGGCACGCCCAGCTTGGGGTCGCGTTTGACTTGTTGCGTCTCGGCCGCAGTCGAGGCAGTTTTGTCGCGCGCCGCGGCCATGGTTTTTGCACTGGTGGCCGGCGTCGTCTTGCGGCGTTGCGGGGCCGGCACCTTGATGGGCTCGGGGGCTAGTGCGGTCGATTTTTCGGCCACCCGCGTATCGGCCGAGGAAAGCTTGGCCTCGGACGCCGCGGAATCGGCCAGTGGAAGGTGGTCGAGAGCGGCACGCGCATCGAGGGCCGGGTTGAATTCGGGCGACTGACGCGGAGCCTTGTGGGGTGCCTCAGCCGTCTCATTTTCGAGCGTGTTGAGCGGCGCGGGCTTCGGTATCTTGGGACGGCTTACGGGGTCGTGGACGAATTCTTCCCACGGCTGTTTGTTTTTCCGAGGATCCGGATCGACGTTAGGATCTGCGTCGAGCGGTTGCTCATCAACACTCGGCCCGGCAATGCGGATGTGAATTGCCGGCTCGCCGGGCAAAGCTGGTTGTGATTCGACGATCTGCACGGTTGTTGCATAGCCGGCCAGCAGCAGATGGGCCATGAGCGAGAGGATGAAGCACTTGCGTAGCGGCCGCGATTGGCCCCAACGCGTGTGCGCCAGGATCAACAGAGTGAGTGACAATGCAACTAGCCCCGCCCACAGCACCCCCAGGAACAGTTCCGTGCTGGTGAGAAAGGCAACGAAGCGGTCGAAGATGTTCAGAGCGAATAAGCCCATTAGTTTCTTTTGGTTTATGTTAGCGGCGGGGCTTGTCCCCGCGATATTGTAATTAAGATTTGTGGTTAGCCGCCGATCTTGCTCGCGTCGGATCTACTGAAAATCGAAAATTTCAAAACGGCCGCAAGCGGCTCGGCTAACAATTACTCTATCCTCTACCTCCTCGTTCCCCCGGCCGACGCTAACCGCACGGAAATACCCAGCTCGGCGATGCCGGCTTGTTTGCAGGCGTTTAGGACTTCGGCCACGCGTTGGAATTGCCCGCTGGCGTCGCCGCGGATCAATACTCCCAGGTCACTGTATTGGCGTTGGGCAACGGCCAGGCTTTCGGTGAGTTCGGCAAGCGTTACCGCTTCACGGTCGAGCGTTATGGAACCGTCGTGATATACGTTTACAACACGTCGGGCGGGGGCGGCGCTCAGCGTGCCGCTGTCGGCGACGCTGGGCACTTGCAGGCCGATCTTGCGTTCCATCTCGCTGAACTTTGTTCCCACCATGAAGAAAATAATCAGGAGGAAGACAATATCGATCATGGGCGTGAGGTTCAGCGTAGGCTGTTCGTCGAGATGCGTTTTGAGCGGCATGATCGGGTTCCTAGGCGGCTTCGCGTTTGGCGGGCTCTGGCTTGGCGGCGCGTTTGCCGGCACGCTTAGCGGCTCGGCTTGGTTTCGCCGCAGCGGAAGTCGCGGCCGCGGCTGCGGCCGGGGTCTTGCTGCGGGTGTCGATTTTTTCGTCGGAAATGGGGCCCACGATGTCTTGTCCGAGCGCGTCGATTTGGATGATGAGCTTGTCGACGCGGCTGATGAAGAACATATAGCAAATCAAGGCCGGGATAGCCACGCTCAGGCCGGCGGCCGTGGTGAGAAGCGCCTCGCTGATACCGGCGGCCAGCAGTTCGGGCCGGCCCATGGCGTCGCTGGTGGCGATGGAATTGAAGGCCCGAATCATACCGACAACCGTACCCAACAAACCCAACAAGGGGCTGACTGTAGCCAGGCCGTTGAGCACGCGGAGGTTGCGGCGCAGACCGTTGGTAACCCGTTCGCCCGAATCTATGATGGCCTGTTCGACCTCGACGGCCGGGTGGTCCCATTTGCGAACCGCGGCCGCGAAGACCTTCGAAACCGGGCTGCCGTTTTCCTCGCAAAGGTCCAGTGCCTTGTCGCGGTCGAGTTCGCCGTTGGTGAGTTGTTCGACGAAGCGTTTGACAAACGGCCGGGGAATGATCCTGCTGCGGCGCAGGCTGACTGTTCGCTCGAAAACGAAAGTTAAGAGCAAAAACGAGCAGACGCCGATGGGAATCATCAACAGCCCGCCGCTGCTGATGATGCTCCAAAGGTCTTGGGTGGGAATCGAGCCGTCGGCCGCTGCCTCTTGGGCGATTACTTGCGGCGCCACTTCAGCGGCTCCAGCTGCCAGCGGTTGGCTGAGGAGCACGAAGGCCACAAGCATGATGAGTATGACGGCCGCAAGGATTTCACGTGCGGGGAACGTGCCCCGGGTTTGAGCTTGGGTCCGATTATGTTCAATTTGTTTCATGTGGTTTAACTCCAAAATATCCATCTGCCCTTAATCGTGGGTAATATTGATTACTGAATTTGTTAGCCCAGCCGCTAACTTCTATTCTTTATCTCTTCATCGTCCTCAAGCGTCGCCCGGCCTCTTCGACGAAGGTCGTCTGGGGATACTTGTCCATCACGCGGCGGAAAAGGTTGGCTGCTTGGCGGGTTTGGCCGAGGTGCTCTTGGCACTTGGCTGCTTGCAATAGCGAGGCTGCTTGCCACTTGGGATAGGCGTATAGTATCTCGACGCGATGGTAGGCCTTTACGGCTGCGCGATAATCTTTTTGGTGGAAAAACGTTTCGCCGATCATCCATTGGGCCATGGCCGCGGTTTCGGTTTTGGCGCCGTGGGGCGATTTGGTTACACGCAAGTACGCCTGGCGGGCTTGTTCGAATTCGGCCCGACGGGCCAAGCATCGCCCCAGCAGGTAGTCGACCTCGTGCTGTTGTTCGAATGCGGGGAACCGTTGGGGTATTTTTGCAGCTAACGCCAGGGCCTGGCTCCATTGGTTTTGGTGAACGTAGATCTGCGCCCGGCGGAGCGCAACCATGGCCAGCCAGGGGTCGGTTCGTCCTTTGGCACGGTCGGCTAGCTCTTCGAAACGCTTGCCGGCCAGCTTGTATTCGCCGCGTCGATATGTGGATTCGGCTACCCAATATTCGGCCACCAGTCGCATGTCGCTGGTGGAGCATTCGTCCAGCAGTTGCCGCGCGGCGCGGCTGACATCGTCCCAGCGATCTTCGAAGGCTGCGATCTGCCACTTCAAAGCCAAGGCGTGGGCAAAGGCGGCCGGTTTGTTGCCGGCTGTATTGTTTTGGGCAAGGATTCGCTCGATCAGCTCGCCGGCCCGTTCGATATCCCCATTGTCGAAGGCCTCGGCAGCCAGGCGGTATGTGGCATCGGCCCACAGGCGGCTGTTGGGAAACTCGCGCTGGATTCGCTCGAACAGCACGGTTGATTCTTTTTTGCGGCCGAGATCGCGAAGCGTCCAACTCCACTCGTAGAGCACGACATCCAGGTTCGTTGCCGAGACATATTCAGCGGCCAGGCGTTCGAAAAGCTCGGCAGCCTCTTCCAGATTGGATATTC
>CAZISU010000042.1:0-13435 GCA_964541935.1 uncultured Planctomycetaceae bacterium
ATCTAGGCAAACCAATCTCTTGGTGTACCCTCAATTGCGATTTGCGGCACTAGGGATGACCTCGATGGTAACACTAACGCGGGCGGTGCCGACATGTTTCTGACCAAGTACGACACGGTTGGCAACAAGCTGTGGACCAAACAGCAAGGCACGACTGGCAGCGAGTGTGGCAATGGAGTGTCGGTCGATATTTGCGGCAACGCCTATGTCACCGGGCGTACCAAGGGCGGCCTCGACGGCAATGCCAGCGCGGGCGGCGATGACATGTTTCTGACCAAGTACAACACGGTTGGCACCAAGCTGTGGACACGGCAACTAGGTACGGCCAGCACCGACGGTGGCTATGGCGTGTCGGTGGACGGTGTCGGCAACGCCTATGTTACGGGATACACCCTCGGCGACATCGATGGAAACACCAACGCGGGCAGCATGGACATGTTTCTGACCAAGTACGACACGGCCGGCGCCAAGTTGTGGACGCAGCAATTGGGCTCGGTCAACTTCGACGAGGGCCGGAGCGTGTCGGTCGATGGCAACGGCAATGCCTATGTTACTGGGGTCACCTACGGCGGCCTCGACGGCAACACCAGCGAGGGCCATTACGCCTTCGACATGTTTCTGGTTAAGATTTCCACGGTCCCCGAGCCCGGTAGTGTTATTATGCTGGCTGGGGGTGGCTTGATGGGGTTGTTGTGTCGTAGGCGGAAGTGCGTTTAAAATAGTCCGTAGGCTGGTAACTCGGCGATAAAGCTGGCTGCATGCGCACAGCGAAACCCTTTCAGGGTTTATGTTGCTGGGTAACACCCTTACCCAGGGTAGCTGCTACGCGCGGCAACCCTGGGCTGTAACATACAAAGCCCTTCGGGCTAAAAAGCAAGAACTTGGCACTACTAAATTAGCCTAACCGAGAATCGAAAATGCCCAAACATAAACACCCTGCCCATACTATCCTGACTGCTTGTTTGGCTGCCGTTGGTTGCTTGTCCGTTTTTATTGCGTCTGCGGCGGCTGACGCACTGCCCTATGGTCATGACTATTTCTCTGTACGCGATGGGCTGACTAATTCTCGGGTGCGTTTTGAGGGGGAGAAGCGTGGGCGGGTGGCTTTTTTGGGTGGATCTATTACGGCTATGAAGGGGTGGCGGGAATTGACTTGTGAGGCGTTGGAGCGTCGCTTTGCGGGGACCGAGTTCGATTTTGTGGATGCGGGGATTCCATCGGTGGATTCGACGGGCGACGCTTTTCGTTTTAGCCAAGACGTTTTGCGACGCGGGGCGGTGGATTTGATGTTTGTTGATGCTTCGGTGAATGATTTTCACAACAAACGCACGCGGGCCGAACGTATCAGGGCCATGGAGGGTATTGTGCGACACGCGCGACGGGCGAATCCTAAGATGGATATTGTTTTTCTGTGCTTTGTCGATCCCGGCTATCTGCCGATTTATGATGCGGGGAAGACGCCTGAGGTGATTGTGGATCATCTTAAGGTTGCCGAGTACTATGGCGTGGCGTCGATTGAACTTGCACGGGAAGTGGCCGAGCGGATTAGGGCTGGGCAGTTTGCTTGGGGCAAGTTTCGCGACTGCCACCCCTCGCCGTTTGGGCATGGGCTGTATGTGAATGCGATTGACCGTTTGTTCGACGCGGCTTGGGCCGGGCCGCTGGATGATACGGTGGTTGTAAAGGACCACAAGCTTCCGCCGCGACCGCTGGATGCGGCTTGTTATGAGGGTGGACGGCTGGTCGATGTTTCGGAGGCGAAGATTGCTAAGGGTTGGCGGTTGGAGGAGAGTTGGAAACCGAAGGGTGGCGGCGGCACGCGGGCTGGGTTTGTGAATGTTCCGATGCTGGTGGCCGACGAGGCTGGTGCGGAACTCGTGCTTAAATTCAATGGCACGGCTGTGGGGGCTTTTGTTACGGCTGGACCCGATTGTGGTGTGCTGGAATACTCCATCGATGGCGGGCCGTTGCAGCAGGTCGACCAGTTTACCGAGTGGAGCGGCGGGCTGTATCTGCCTTGGGCGTTGCTTTTCACGGCCGATTTGGAGCCGGGTGATCATGTGCTGAAACTTCGCACAAGTGACCGTAATAATCCGCAGAGCAAGGGGCATGCCTGTCAGATACGCTGGTTTATGGTCTCGGGTGAGTGAGATTTGTATGCGACGGGGGTTTTGACAGGATTAACAAGATTTACAGGATGGTATGAAGGTTGAAATTTGTAGATGACAACTTACGAACATGCTATGTTGGGGATTGATGGGGCTTTGGCTTTGGGGCTGCATCGTCGTTATGGGTGGCAGATTGTGGCGGCGGCCGGTTGTGCGGCGGTGTTGCCCGACTGGGATGGGCTGACGATTGTTATGGGGGCGAACTGCTATGCGGAGGCGCATCGCGTTTGGGGGCATAATCTGCTGGTTGCGGGGCTGCTGGGGGCGATGCTGGGGTGGGTGTTGTATCGGTTCGATTTTCTCACAAATGTCCAGCAAACGCTAGCGAGAAAATGGTCCCTGTTTGCGACTGGCGAGTGTGGCATTGTGGAGACGGTTCGCTCGCCGGGGGCGGCGTTGGTTTGGATGGCGGTCGGGATTTTTGCCGCGTGCAGTCATTTGTTGGGCGACCTGTTGTTTTCTGCCGGAAAGGATCTGCCAGTTTGGCACATTCCGTTGTTGTGGCCGTTTGTGAACACGGGTTTCGCTTATCCCATGGTGGCTTGGGGCGATGTGGGGACGACGGTAATATTTGCCATGGGTATGATCTTCATGGCCCGTCGGCCGAGGTGCATCCGGGGCACGGCGATCTGCACGTTGCTATTGGTGGCTGCATATATTGTGCTGCGCGGGTCGGTTTTCTCTTCTTGAGTGGAAGAGGGGCGGTGAGCGGAAATTTCTTGGTGTCTACCATGTAGGGATTACGTGCGGCATTGTCTTTCATGTGACGGGTGCTAGAATTCCATTGTGGGTTGATAGTACGTTGATAAAGGAATCCTCCAATGGCTGACTTGAGTGTAAGGTATATGGGGCTGGAACTGCGTAACCCGATCGTTGCGGGCGCGTCGGAAATGACCTCGAACTTGGAGACGATCAAGCGTCTGGCTGGGGCTGGCGTGGGGGCGATTGTGACCAAGTCGTTGTTCGAAGAGCAGGTCCAACTGCAGCGGTTTATGTTCAACGAGGATTTGGAGAAATTCAACTATCGCCATGCGGAGATGATTTCGGTTTTTCCGAACATGGAATTCGCCGGCCCGGAAGAGCATCTGATGTGGGTCCGCAGAACGAAGGAGGCCGTGGATGTGCCGGTCATCGCCAGCCTTAACGCCGTTAACACCGAGACGTGGCTGGAGTACGCCAAGCTGTTGGAACAGACGGGCGTCGATGGCTTGGAGTGCAATCTGTTCGCCGTGCCCATGGAAATGGACAAGATGGGCGCGGACATCGAAAACGAGCAAGTCGGGCTGGTGGCCGAGTTGAAAAACGCCGTGGACATTCCCGTCAGTATCAAACTGAGCCATTTTTATACGAACCCGTTGAATGTCATCTCGCGCATGGACGAGGCCGGGGCCGATGCGTTTGTGTTGTTCAACCGCACGTTCGATCCGGACTTCGATATCGATAGCCAAACGCATACGTCACCGTTTAATTTTAGTGAAAAAACCGACTATCGCCTGCCGCTGCGTTATGCGGGATTGCTGCATACGCACACGGAAGCAGATATCTGCGCGAGCACGGGCGTTTTCAGTGCCGGGAGCTTGATTAAGATGCTTTTGGCCGGCGCTACGGCGGTGCAAATGGTGACCGCTTTGTACCGGCACGGCATCGGGCATGTGGGCACAATGCTTACGAGCATGGAAGAGTGGATGAACGTGCAAGGCTACGGCACAATTGCCGATTTTCGAGGCGGTTTGAGCCAGCGCAACACCAGCGAGCCGTGGGCATACACGCGTGCCCAATATGGCAAATTGCTGATGAATCCCAAGAAGGTTGTTGGGAACGTGCCTGTGGGGTAGAATGGGAGCAATCTGTTTAAGTGTTCCCGGGGCTCGGCCAGAGGTTAATCAGACAATGTTGCGTAGTGTATTATCGAGCCGGTGCCTGCGGGCGTGGGTTTCTGCCATTCTTTCTTGCCTAGTTCTGTGTTGTACCGTCGGGCTGGCGGGAAATGTGTTTGCGGAAGAGAAAGGGAAGTCGGCCGGGAAAAAGGTCCGCAAAATTTTGTTCCTGGGCAATAGTATCACCAAGCATGGCCCGTCGGCAAAGATTGGCTGGCATGGTAACTGGGGGATGGCCGCGAGTGCTGCGGATAAAGACTTTGTGCATGTCGTGGTCCGCGGGCTGGGCGAGCGAAACGGGAAGGACCCGCAAGCGATGGTCAAGACGATTGTCGATTTCGAGCGCGGGTACGCCGGCTACGATGCTCTGAAGAGTTTGCAAAAAGCCTTGGATTTCAAGGCCGACACGATTGTTTTGGCGATTGGCGAGAACGTGTCGGCTTTGCAATCAGAGCAGTCGAAGAGCAAGTTCAAAAGCAGTTTACTGAAGCTGCTGGCCGCCCTGCAAACCGACAACAATCCCACCATAATCGTTCGCAGTAGTTTTTGGGCGGATAAGACAAAGGACCAGATTCTGCGGCAGTCTTGCAAGCAAGTCGGCGGAATATTCGTCGACATCAGCAGCCTTTGTAAAGACGAGTCGACCTACGCCCGGGCGGAGGTCGACTATTCGCATGCCGGGGTTGCCGCGCATCCGGGCGATAAGGGGATGAGAGCGATTGGCGAGGCGATATTGAAGGCGATGGAGAAGTAGGGCTGGGCGTGCCACACGAGAGTGTAACTTCCACGATATCAAAGGGAAACAGATGAGACGTGCAACAAAGTTCTTTGCGTTTCTGGCGGTTGGCTTAATGTGTTTGTGGTTTGGGGCGCAGTCGGCCGAGGCTGGCGAGAAGGCCGCAAAACCGGGGCCCGCGAATCCGTTCTTCGCTTTTGCTTTCGATGTGGGGACTCAAAACGCGGAGTACAAATCGCCTCAGTCCAAAGCCCGTGTGCTTAAAGAGCAGGGCTACGACGGCTTCGGGGCCGTAAGCCTGGACGGGCTGGCGGAAATGTTGGCCGCATTGGACGAGCAGGGCTTGAAGTTGTACGCTCTGTATATCGGGGTTAACCTGGACGAGAAGCAGCCTAAGTTCGACACCCGCGTGAAGGAAGCGTTCAAGTCGCTCAAGGGCCGTGAGACGATCGTGTGGGTGCATGTTTCGCGCGGTAAACACGCTTCGGGCTCAAGCGCGGGCGACGCGCGGGCGGTAGAGATCATTGGGGAATTGGCCGATATGGCCGCCGAGTCGGGCATTCGCATAGCGCTGTATCCACACGCCGGCGATTATGTGGCTACGACAGAAGAGGCGTTGCGGGTTATCGAGAAAGTCGACCGCAAAAACTGTGGCATTAGTTTCAATTTGTGCCATTGCTTAATGGCGGGCAACGAGAAAGACATTAAACGTCTTTTGCAGCGAGCCCAGCCGCGGCTGATGATGGTGACCGTTAACGGGGCGGACCATAAGGGCGGATGGGACCGTTTGATTCAGACCTTGGACCGAGGTGAGTTCAATATCCACGCGTTTCTAAAAACCGTGCATGAGCTTGGTTTCAGCGGCCCAATCGGCTTGCAATGCTACGGAATTAAAGGTGATTTGCGGCAAAACCTGGCTCGATCTATGTCGGCTTGGCGGAAGCTTTCGACGCAGGTTGCCGCGGAGTAGATCCATTGCCGGGTCGAGACCCGGCCTACTTGGCAAATGCTGAGCTGAATTCGCGGAGGGCTTTGAGGTAATCTTCGGCACTCTCGCCCGGGGCGTAGTCGATTGACTGCCAGCTTTGGGGAGTGAATGGGCCTTGCGGCCAGAGCCAGACGTGGATTGGGGTGGGGTCTTCGCTGGCGGCGGAGGCTAGTTGTGCGCGGAAGTAGCGGGCGTGGTAGTTTGGTTTGCGGGTGCCGAAGTCGATGGGGAAAAGGCCGGCTAGGACTTGGCGGTTGCTGGTGGCGAAGGGAAACTGACGGCGTTTGTCGTCGCAGGTGGCCTTGGTCTTGCGACCGTTCCACCAGCGGTGGTAATACTGCGAGCCCAACTCGCCTTGGCCGGCTCCGTAGGTGTGTTCGGGGCCGATCAGTACCTTGGCGCCGCCGTCGTTTACGCCTTGATACCACCAGCGTTCGCCCTTGTAGCCGAAGGCGTAGACCATGATCACCTTGGCTTCGGGCCAGGCTGCGTGGATTGCCCGGCCGACTTGCAGCCCGCGGCGGTAGTAGTTGCCTGATTTGCCGTACTGGTTTTCGTGCCCGCCCCAAACCCACGGTTTCTTCTTGCCCGATTCGTCGCCGGCGTAGCTGTAGTATGACTCGTTGTCGTAGACCACACCGCTGAAGCCGGCGCGGCGGGCCGTGGGGTAGATCTCGCGGATACGGCGGCAGATGCCCGCCCAGAGGGCGTCGGTTTTGGGGCCATCGCCCCAGATGTGCGACGTGGGCGAGTCTTTGTGTTTGCCGACCAGGTAGAAGAAGTCGGGCACGGGCCGCTCGAACCACCAGTAGCGGATCGAGTTATCGCGGTAGTTTTTTAGTGTCTTCGCGGCGATAAGATCATCGGCCGTGCGTTGGGTTTCGGGCCGTTGGTCCTGGGGGAAGGCGCCACGCAGGGGATAGAGCCAAACGTCGGTGATGCCGATCTGGCGATACCAGTCGGCTAGCGGCGCGCCGTCGCTGGTATCGCCGCCGTAGAGATGAACGTCCACGCGCGGCCGAGGAGTTTTGGGTTTATCGTCGGCGGACGTGTGTGTGGTAGTAAACAGTGCGGCCAGGGCGGCGATGAAGAGGGTGCGAGTGAAGGAGTTGGGCATGGTGGGGAGTCGTCTTGGTCGAGGGGAGGATTTGCTTGGTTGGGATGTTCGGGGGAGTTCCATTATACCCGGTTTTCTTGCAAATGCTACCTGCCGGACTGTTAGCCCCAGCGTGTTACCCTCTTGTGCCTGCGGCACCCCGATAGACAAGCTATCGGGGCTACCCATCACAAGTCGCAGTTTTTCAACGGGCTGCTAGTACTTTTTGCGTCCCCATAGCGTTTTTTTGCGTCATTCGGGCATTATGCGGCTATTGTGATTTGAGATTGACCAATCGGGCTGCTATGATCAAGCTCCAGGCATGACGTTAGTATTCCTTTAGCATTACGGAAAGTGAAATGATGAAACTTCGAACTCTCGCCATTTTGTCCATTTGTCTGAGCATGGCGTTGCTCGTTTCGTTGCGTTTAGCACATGCTGACGGAAAGCCTGCCCGCGAGTTCAACGGGCCGTATGGCGGGCGGAATCTTAATCGCGTGGCCTTTCCCATCGGCGGGATCGGGGCGGGGATGTATTGTCTGGAAGGCAGCGGGGCGATTTCGCATATGTCGGTTCGCAACACGATGGAGTTTTTCAACGAACCGAGAATGTTCGCGGCCCTGTGCGTCTTGGGTGAAGGTGGAAAAGAGAACGTCGCGCGAGTGGTCGAAGGCCCGATTCCCGATTGGAAATTCTTCGGCGGTCCTGCAACCGGTAACGGGCTGGGGCGAGCGTCGTACGGACTACCCCGTTTCAGGCAGGCCGAATTTCTGGACCGTTTCCCGTTCGCCACTATTGAGTTGAGTGACAAACTGGTACCGCTGTCGGCGCGAATCAGCGGCTGGAGCCCGTTTACGCCCGGCGATCCGGACTCGTCTAGTCTGCCGGTGGGTGCGCTGGAATATACCTTCAAAAACACATCCGATAAAACGCAAAAAGCCATTTTCTCGTTCAACTCGGAAAACTTTTTCGGTTCTAGAGAAGGTTCGATAGGAGCGATCGACAACGTTTTCGTGCTCTACGACGCCAAGGGCAAGGATCGCGATCGCAAGGGAGCGTTTGCAATTTTCGTGGACAGTAAAACATTGGACGGGAATACAGCGGACGGGGGCAAGGCGGTTGTCGACCACTGCTGGTTCCGCGGCGGCTGGTTCGACGCTATGACCGTCACCTGGGACAACATTACAAAGGGTAAGATGCTCGATAATCGGCCCACGTCGGGCGAGGCCAAAGGAGCGTCGCTTGCGGTGCCGTTTACACTCGAGCCGGGCCAACAAAAAACCATTCGGCTGCTGACTTGCTGGTACGTTCCGGAAACCAATCTCACAAAGGGCAAGACCGTCGAGCGTGGCCCGGCATTTTGTGGCAAACCGTCCAAAGGCACCGGCGCGGGGCAGCAAAAAGTTTCTGGGTTCCTGGGCAAAGGCCTGCTCAACACCTTCGATCCGGGCGGCGACAGCGGCACGGGCGCGCTCACCTCGCCCGAGTTCGCGGTCGATAAGAAGAACTTGCACTTCCTAGTGGGCGGCGGAGGCTTCGCCAAGGGAACGTGCGTGAATCTCCTCGTAGACGGCAAAATCGTCGCTTCCGCTCACGGCAAAGAGACCGAACAGCTCGACTGGGCAACGTTCGACCTGAGCAAACTGCAAGGCAAAAAGGCCAAGATCCAAATCGTCGACAAAGAAAGCGGCAATTGGGGACATGTCTTGGTCGACGAGTTTGTGCTTAGCGACGAGCCCATCGACAAACTCAAGACGGGTAAAGGTAATCAGATCATAGCCGACTCGGCCCGCGTTGTGGTGTTGCAGGACTTCGAGGGCAAGGGCTACGGCGATTGGATTGTCGATCAGGCGGGCGAAAAGACCTGTTGTGCTGGGGGTACTTGTCCTGTGGTGAAGAAGCCGCCAAAGAAGATCGCCAAGACGCACTCGCCTTGGTATGCCGGAAAGTTCAAGAGTGTTTCGGAAGTCGCCCGGCACTGGGTGTCGAACTACGACAGCTTGAAGAAACGCAGTGAAGCTTTTCGTGATGCTTTTTACGATACGACGTTGCCGCCGGAAGTGATCGAGGCGGTGGCCGCGAATCTGACGATCATCAAGTCGCCCACGATTCTGCGGCAGCAAGACGGGCGGCTATGGTGTTGGGAAGGCTGTTGCGACACCACCGGATGTTGCTCGGGTTCGTGTACGCACGTGTGGAACTACGCCCAGGCGATCTGTCACCTTTTTCCCTCGCTGGAACGCAGCTTGCGGCAGACCGAGTACAACGAATCGCAGGATGCGGCCGGGCGGCAGGCGTTCCGTGCCAATTTGCCGATTAGGCCGGGCGGGTATGCTTTCGGGGCCTCTGACGGGCAGTTGGGCGGGATCATGAAGGCCTATCGCGAATGGCGAATCTCGGGCGACCGACGGTGGCTCGTCGAGTACTGGCCCAAAATCAAGACCAGCCTCGACTATATGATTCGTACTTGGGACCCGCGACATACGGGCCTCTTGGAAGAAGATCACCACAACACCTACGACATCAACTACTACGGGCCCGACGGCCACTGCGGCAGTTTCTATTTGGGCGCCTTGGCGGCGGCCGTGCGGATGGGCCGTGAGGTGGGCGCCGACGTTGCGCTTTATGAAGAACTGTTGGCCAAGGGGAAAGAACGCATGGTTGCGGAACTCTATAACGACGAGTACTTTATCCAGATCGTGCAGAAGACGGGCTTGGATCATAACTTCAAACCGATCAACCCGGACGGTCAGAGCGCGGCTTATAAAGAGACGGCCCGGCTTATCAACCAGCAGGGGCCCAAGTATCAATACGGTAGCGGCTGTCTCAGTGACGGCGTGTTGGGCTTGTGGATGGCCGCCGTTTGCGGGCTGGACGAAGATATTATCGACGCGGCCAAGGTCCGTAGCCACTTGAAGGCCGTGCATAAGTACAACCTCAAGCAAGATCTATCCACGCATGCCAACCCGCAACGTCCTACGTTTGCCATGGGCGACGACGGCGGGCTATTGCTATGCACGTGGCCGCGGGGTGGCAAGCCGCTGCTGCCGTTCGTGTATAGCGACGAGGTTTGGACCGGAATCGAATACCAGGTGGCCTCGCATCTGATGCTGCTGGGCTGTGTTGAAGAAGGGCTGGACGTCGTGCGTGCCTGTCGCAAACGATACGACGGCGTGCGTCGCAACCCTTTCAACGAGTACGAATGCGGCCACTGGTATGCCCGCGCCATGTCCAGCTATGGCATGCTGCAAGGGCTGACCGGCGTGCGTTACGATGCCGTTGCCAAAACGCTCTACGTAGATTCCAAGGTCGGCGACTTCCGCGGATTCCTTAGCACGGCTACCGGCTTCGGTACCGTTGAACTGAAAGACGGGCGGGTAAAACTGGAAGTCAAGTCGGGGCAGATCCCGGTTGAGAAGACTGTTGTGAAATAACGATTGTAAAAAAGGTGACTTCAATATGAAACGGCGTGACCTTTTCAAGGCGGCCACGGCCGGAGCGCTGGCGGTCCATCCCCTGTCAACGTGGGCAGATAGCGTGCCAAGCGACGCCCCGCAGGAAGTCGATGTGATTGTGGTTGGCGGGGGCACGGCCGGTACGATTGCCGCGATTCAGGCTGCTCGAGCCGGCGCGAAAACCGTTCTGATCGAACACGGGAGCCAACTTGGCGGGACAACGACGGTGGGAGGTGTGGCCTTTCCTGGGCTGTTTCATGCGTGGGGCTCACAGATTATCTCCGGTATCGGATGGGAACTGGTCGAACAAACCGTCGCGATGGACAGGGGCAAACTCCCCGATTTCGCGCGATCGGTACCCCGCCACTGGCAGCATCAGGTGCTGATTAACCCGTTCTTGTATTCCGTGCTTGCGGAAGAGGCGTGTTTGCGCTCGGGTGTCACCATTCATTACTACGAATTCCCGCTCTCGGTCCAGGAGGTCGCTCAAGGGTGGTTTGTCGAAAGCGTTGGGCCTGGAATGCGGCGGCGGTTGACTTGCAGGCAACTGATCGACTGTACCGGCGGGGCAGACATCGTAGGAATGCTGAAGCTGCCGCGACTGCGGGAGGAAGAGACACAGCCGGGGTCCATGTTGTTCAAATTCGGCGACGACGCTTTTCGGGCGGGCCGTGAACGGCTTCAGGCCGTCTACGTCCACGAAGCCGATTCATCGACGTCTGCCACGCGCACACAGGCAACGCTGGCCGGGCGACAAGCCATGCTCAAGAAGCTTCGCAAGAGGTTGCAGGCTGGCGACGAGGAGACGCGTCTTGTACACATGCAATCGGAAGCTGCTTTTCGCGAAAGCTATCGCATTCTCGGAGAAACGGTCATTACGCGCGAAGATTATGTCTCTGGCCGGCAGTTCGAGGATGCTGTCTGCAATGCCTTCTACCCGATCGACTTGCACACCCAGCACGGTGTCAGGCCGAAACCGTTAGCCAGCGGTGTGGTGCCTACCGTGCCGTTGCGAGCGTTGGTTCCCAAGGGTAGTCGCAACCTATTGGTGGCAGGCCGAAGCGTCAGTAGTGACCGCCTCGCTAACTCCGGACTTCGAGTGCAGGCGAGTTGCATGGCTATGGGGCAAGCGGCCGGCGTAACAGCCACCCTTGCCGCTCGGAGCAGAACCTCACCGCTTGACGTGCCCTTCGAAGAGATTTGCCGCGTGCTCCGCGATCACGGTGCTATTGTGCCCGACGTAAATAGGGGAGTCGAGAAAACGGTTGTGAAATAACGCGATCAGATGCGGTGGCGGGCTAGTATAACCGTCCCGGAGGCAGATCGCCTTACCCCCGCGCAAATTGTCATAGCTCTAGTAAAAAAGATCATTTACCGTTTAGTTACACCGGATTGAAACCGCTATGGCTAAATAAAGGGCATGAAAGTCCCTTTGACAAGACCTCGCGTCACCGTTAGGATTTCTTTTTGGGACCTGATCTTACGGGAAGATTCACCGCCTTTTCTGGGCGGGATTACGGTTCCAAGTTGGATGGGCCATCTCGTTATCGCGGAGGAAATTATCCATGAGTATGGATATGTTGTTTGTGCTCGACGCCGCTGTTTTTGTCTCCTTTATTGCGGCTGTTGTTGTGATCGGCATTGTGATGAGTCGTCACGAGAAGGACAGTGAGTCCTACTTTCTTGCGGGCCGCGGGCTGAGTTGGTGGCTGATCGGGTTTTCCTTGATTGCCGCGAACATATCGACCGAGCAGTTCGTGGGTATGTCGGGCCAGGCGGCGGATTATATCGGGTTGGCTATTGCCAGCTACGAATGGATGGCCGCTGTGACGCTCGTGATCGTGGCCTTCTTTTTCCTGCCTAAATTCCTCGCCAGTGGCATCTATACCATTCCCGAGTTTCTCGAACACCGCTATAATCATATGGCCCGCACGATCATGTCGCTGTTGATGATGATCATGTATGTGGGCGTGACGATTGCAGCAGTGATCTATTCCGGTGCGTTGACTATTGACGTCCTCTTCGGCGGTACCACGATCCTTGGTGTTTTGCCGATCAACGTGGTGACGGCCTCTTGGATCATCGGCGTCTTGGCGGCGGTCTACGTGGCGGCCGGAGGGCTGAAGGCGTGCGCCTGGGCCGATCTGCTGCAAGGCTCCGCTCTGATCATCGGCGGCGCGATTGTCGTGGTGCTGGCGATGATGGCGTTGGACAAGGCCGATCCGGCGGCGATTGGTCTGTCTGCCGATATGGCCCAGGCCGGCGCGATCGAGAAGTTCCGATCACTCAACGCCGATAAACTGCACATGGTCCTGCCGGCCAGCGACCAGTATGTGCCGTGGACGGCGTTGGTAATAGGGTTGTGGATCCCGAACTTTTACTACTGGGGGCTGAACCAGTACATCGCGCAACGCACGCTCGGTGCCCGCTCGCTGGCCGAGGGGCAGAAGGGCATCGTTTTTGCGGCCGGCTTGAAGTTGATTATTCCGTTCATTATCGTGGTGCCCGGGATTATTGCCTTTAATCTCTACAGCGACGATATGCGCGAGGAAGCGACTGCCAAGACGAACAAGGCGACTTTGGAAGAATTCGAGGCGGCCAGTGCGAGTTCCGGGAGAGTGGCGTTTGTGTTCAACGGCGATTTCGCCAAGCTCTACCCGGAAAAGGCCGGGCAGATTGTCGAACACAACAGCCAATTTGCCGGCGGAAACAAGATCGAGGGCACAGTTGAACTCAACAACTGGATGATAGATGAGATTGAAAAGAAAAATGCCACGCTGCCGCCGGAAGAGCAAGTCACGGTGGCCAAGGGGCTGATCGGTTACCAGTTCGATTCGGCCTTCGCGTTGTTGATTAAGAAGCTGATACCGCCGGGTCTGCGCGGGTTCATGTTGGCCGCGATTCTGGGTGCCGTGACCAGTTCGCTGGCGTCGATGCTTAACGCGGCTTCGACCATTTTTACAATGGACCTGTTCGCGCAGTACATCAACCCGGCTGCGCCGCAAAAGGTTCTGGTAGGTGTGGGGCGGATCTGCGTGGTGGTCTTTGTGGCAATCGGCTGCCTGATCGCGCCTTTGTCGGGCGACCCGCGTTTCGGCGGCGTCTTTACCTATAT
>CAZISU010000043.1:0-13408 GCA_964541935.1 uncultured Planctomycetaceae bacterium
AAAAGGCAACGGCGAATCCCAGCCCGTAAACAATCGCTTCTCTATCTGCTCGACTTGCTCGTTCGTGAGTGGCGGGTTTACCCTGTAACCTTGCTTCACGTTGCCATAGCTACCGAAGGTGGCACCCGAGAGGATCGAAGTGCGGTGTTCGAGGAAGCAGCGCACCTTATCGAATGAATTATAGTCAAAATAAGCCCATTGCCAGTCGTCAAATATGGGGCTCTTGCCGACCTTGATCCGTTCCGGGTCTAAAAGCAGCACCGCGCCGGTCTCAACGCGAAAGGTGCCGTCGTCGTTCGCGTCGGACCACTTCACTGGGTATTCGATAATGTAAGCAAGCGAGCCGTCAGCGTTTTCAAACTCCGTACGGGCAACAAGCTGCTTCCATGCCCGCGAAGCTTTGCGGATCTCTTCGCCAGTCTGCAATCTAGTGGCACGAGCGGGTTGCAATTGCCATCCGCTTGACACGAACGTGCTGTCGAGGGTGATATACGACGGGTTACGATTGTACGAGGAAGTATGCGCCCGCTTGATGTAGGCTTCTTTTTTGGAGAAAATCATCCAGAAGTCGTAACCGGGGTCTATGGCGTCGGAGGGCGGATTGCCGCGCAGGCCGGTCTGCGTGCGGACGCCCATCACATATTCATCGGATTCGCCGGTCTTTCGGTTTAAGACGATACAGCGGCAATCAATCCTTATTCGCACCCAAATCGGATCCGATTTGGGTGCGTAATGAATAAACGATCGTGAAAAATCGGTCATCGTCAATGCTTCTGCCACAGAATGATCGTCTTCAGCCGGTGTTTCCGCCAAGCCGACTAGAGGCATTAAAACAAACAGTACTAACAAGAAACATTTCATTATTATTCGCATCTATATATTGTTCTGAAGGCAACTTATGCTAGCAAAAACATGCTGCTTTTCGGCAACACAAAAAGCCCCATTGCTGCTAATCCCAAGAGCGTCAACATTCCCGGTTCGGGCACCGCATCGGATACACTGCTCTCGCCCCAGTTGGCGGCCAGTAACGAGGCGTCGACTTCGTCGATCCTGCCATCGGCGTTGAAGTCGCCCATCGCCCAAGTAGCTCCCGACTCGGTAAGCCAGTTAGCGGCAATAATCGCGGCATCGTCATCATCGACCGCACCGTCGCGGTTGGCATCGCCGGGAATGATCTTGACTGGTGCAAAAGCGCCGGGCGTGATGCGCAGATAGTCGACCTGAGATGTCCCGCTCCAGCCGCCGCTGCCGTCACCAAACCAAAGGTAGTTGCCGACGTGATATACATCCGAGATATTCTCTCCGATCAGTTCACCGTCCCGCCAGATGAGATATGATGACGACCCCGGTTGTTGTACAATGCGAAACACATGAAAATCGTCAGCGTTGTCGGCCTCGCCCAGACTGGATCCGTTGTTCCAGCCTTGTCCGGCCTGGGCAACGGCAAGCGTGGCCGAGGAGTTGCCGCCGGGCGCGCCGGCAAAAAGTTCCCAGGCAATATCGCCACTGGTTTGCTCGATGACTTTCACACGTACTTCTATGGTCCAGCCGCCATTGAAGTTCACCGCCTCGTGCCATAAACCGTCCTCGGGAGACTGGAAATAGCAATCCACCGGCATGTTGAGGATGCCGTCACTGACAGTGGAGGTTCCCACAGCCGTGAAATCTGCGATACTATTTCCATCCAAATCGAGCGTGGAAGGCAGCACATCCATCTCGTACTTGAAGGCGAAGTCCTGCGACGCTTTTGCTTGAATGCCTTCCGCAATTCGCACCGTTGCCCAATCCGCCGAACTGTATCTGTTATAAGAACGTGGATACGTCAACACGAACTGTTTGGTCTGTCGATCTTCGCTTATCCAAAAGTGACTCAAGTTCACCCCACCGCGATCGATGTCCGCCTGTCGTTGATTGTCAATCTCGATGACGCTGTTGCGAATTAGTTTCAGACTATTCGGATCCACTTCGCCCATCACCACCGGGTAACGCGGGCTGTTGCCGCTGCTGTTTTGTTCGCATAAGTTACCGACCCAGAAGATTCGTCCGCTGGAGTGCTCGACGAGTGTCGACATGCTGCTGGGCGAGTGGAACGCTTGGCCGTCGTCATATGTCCAGGGTTGCGGCTGCGTCCAGTTTTCGCCATCGTCCTGCGAGATTGAATACCATCGACGACCGGGCAGATTTGAATCGCCGGCGTTGCTGCCTCGCATTACCATCAGTATTCGGCCGTCGCCGAACTGCGCCAGCGTGGGTTCGATCATGCCTCGCGTGGAAAGCGACGGGTCTACATTAACCCGCGGCGAAGCCGTCCACTCGATGCGGCCTTGTTCGACCCAAGTTCCCAGGATCGCAAAAACATCGGTGTATGCGGTTTGGCCCGTGGGATTGTACAGATTTCCGCTTTCATCCAAAATCGTGGCCTGCGCGGGGACGATTATCCGCCCGCTGTCGGTTACGATAGGAATATCGCCATAGTCGCCCAGGAATAGACAGTTGGAGCCGATTTGGATGCCCTCGAACGGGTGTTTTTGGGTATAGTCACCCGTGTTAATGATGGGCTCGTCGAAAAGCCATGTGCGCCCACCGTCTTCGGAGACGCGATAACGCAAATAGTATTCTCGCAAGGCTATTGCGGGCTCGATGGAGTTTGGATCCAGCCCGGCCGTGTCCAGCGAGTCGAATATGCCGATCATGCGATTGGTATTCGTGTCGATAAAAGAGGCATAAGGCTCGCGGCGATATCCGTACGGTAACTCGGCAGTAAAGTCCGGCTCCAATGGGCGCGTGGTCCAATTGACTCCGTTATCGTCAGATTCCAGGCCCGATCCAAGCATATTGACCAGACGCATGCCCTGGGTCTCAGCATAAATCGAGCCATAGAGATTTGGTTTATTCGGCGCAATATCGTAGCTGAGCACGCGGAATCGCTCAGGGCCGCTTTGCTGTGCTTGAGCAAATTGGAACGCAGACAACAGTATTACGATCACCGATATTGCACGTATCAGCGTCCAGAAAGACTGTTTAAAATAACACTTACTTTGTCGAATCATCGATTAAGCCTCTTCCTCTGCATGACCATACTTATACGGTTCTTTACAAGTGCTCGAACCCGAGACGGCCGATTATTCCAGCATGGTGAATCTTCCTCTGGGAGTATTTCCCTTGGTCAATTCACATCAACCGTCTCGGGGCGAGACTTGTTAGCATTTTTCTTCAAGCAAAGTTTTCTATTTGCGACATCGCAAGGCCAGCATTAGCCCACCCAGTAGTAAAAGCAGAAAGCCAGCCGGTTCAGGTACCGGTGCATAGGCTCCGTCCATAAAACGGATGTAGTCGATTTCTACATTGCCGCCATAGCTACTATTGCCGTCGCCATACCAAAAAGCCTCGCCGCCGTAGCTGTAGCCGGCAGGTAGGCTGCCATCTAAAAGTACACCGTCGCGCCAAACGCGGTATTCATCCGCATCGGGCACTTTTACTAGTCGAAATACATGGAAACCGTCCGTGTTGTCAGCCTCGCCCAGGATCAGATTGTCGCCGAATCCACCCCAGCCCTGCCCTTCGGCACCAACACTTAAAAAGCTTGTCGTAGTTGTTCCGCCCAGCGATCCAAACAGGGCAAAGCCCGAGTTTGTCGCAACTTCATTAACCTTCAGGCTGATCTCGATGGTGTATCCGTCCGTTGGGTTAAATTTCCCTGCCCACAAACCACTCGCGGGCGACTCGACGTAGTCCATCAAGGCCAGGTCGGAAGTTGTGTTGTACGCCAATACTGTACCGTCTACCGTTATTCCCGAATTCGGAGCCAACCCGAAGTCGGGCGAGCCGTTTCCGTCTAAATCCTGCGTGATTGGCGAAACTTCCATCTCATACTTCCAAGTGAAGTCGGCGGATGACTTCTGTTCCAACGGGACAATCGCAGGTTCACTTGGTGCATAAGCTCCCTGAGTAAACCGCAAATAGTCAACCTTGGTCGTTCCGCTCCAGCCTCCAGAGCCGTCACCGAACCAGAGCGAGTTTCCAGCGGCGTATCCGCTACCGAGTCCCGTGGCAATCTTTAACTCATCACGCCAGACTGTATAAGAATCCGATCCCGGCTCTTGTGCTACGCGGAACACGTGAAAATTGTCGCTGTTATCGGCAACCCCGAGATCAGATCCGTTGAACCAGCCCTGGCTGGTATCGGCAATGTGCAGTGTGGACGCCGAACTTCCGCCCGGAGCGCCGGCAAATATCTCCAAAGCCGTATCGCCTTGAGACACGTCCGTGACCTGTACGCGGGCTTCGATCGTATAGCCGAGTGTGTAGTCCATGGTGCTTTGCCAGATACCCGCACCGGTTGAACCGGCCGAATCGAAAAAGCATGACGGCGGAACGGTCAATACGCCGGTAGTAGTGTCAATACTGGGCGAACCGTAAGACGCAAAGTCCAGTCCGCCGACCCCGTCCAAGTCGAGATCCGAGGGTAAGGCATCCATCTCGTACTTCCAATCGAAATTGTCTGACAACTTCACTTCGTATGCCACGCTCGAGGCGATACTGCCCAACACCACCAGCGTCAAGACGATCGATGTGGTTAAGGCCCCTGAGCTTACAATCTTCGTGCTTAAATTCACTGTAGCGTCTCCTAGTTATCAGTTCGTAAGGATGTTGTGCTGAGGAAAACAGTGCCTCTTCTCCATCCAGCTAAAACACTCACCTTTTGCGGCGATTTAGCGCTGATAGCACCAGCCCCGCAATCAGCATCAGGGTTACAACAGCCGGTTCTGGAACCGAGGCCGACGATCCGGCTGAGCCTGTCTGCCAGTTGCTGGCCAGCAGCGTGGCGTCGATGTCGTCGACCCGACCGTCCTCGTTGAAATCGCCCATCGTCCAATTGGCGCCGGTCAAGGTTTGCCAATTGTCGGCCAGAATCGCGGCGTCGGCATCATTGACCACGCCATCGCGATTGGCATCGCCAGGAGCGAAATCATTGACGGCCCCCACCGGCTCGTAGGCTCCTTCGATAAAGCGGATGTAGTCGACTTCCACATCGCCGCCATATGCGCCATTGCCATCGCCGAACCAAAAAGCCTCCCCGCCATAACTGTAGCCGGCAGGCAGGATGCCATCCAAAAGCACGCCGTCTCGCCAAACGCGGTATTGATTCACGCCGGGTATTTTCACTAGGCGAAATACATGAAAATCGTCGCTGTTGTTAGCCTCGCCCAGGACCAGATTGTCGCCGAATCCCCCCCAGCCCTGCCCGGAGGTACCGACACTCATAAAGCTTGTCGAATTTGTTCCAGCCAAAGAGCCGAAAATAGCTAGGCCGGAGTTTGTTGCCACTTCATTAACCTTCAGGCTGATTTCAATGGTATAACCGTCCGCAGGGTTGAATTTACCCTCCCACAAACCACCGGCGGGCGACTCAACATAGTCCATCACGGCCAGATCGGCAGTTGTGTCGTATGATAATAATCCACTGCCGACCGTTATTCCCGAATTAGGAGCCAGACCGAAGTCGGGCGAACCGTTTGCGTCCAAATCCTGTGTGACTGGCGAAACGTCCATCTCGTACTTCCAACTAAAGTCGGAGGACGCCTTTTGTTCCAGAGGAGCAATCACAGGCTCACTCGGTGCATAAGCGCCCTGAGTGAACCGTAAATAGTCGATCTGTGTAGTTCCGTTCCAGGCACCCGATCCGTCGCCGAACCAGAGAGCGTTACCGACGGCATAACCGCTACCGAGTCCCATGGCAATTTTGACTTCGTCTCGCCAAACAGTGTATGATTCCGAGCCCGCAGCTTGGGCTACGCGGAACACGTGGAAATCGTCGGTGTTACTGTTCTGGTTCAGATCTGAGCCGCTGGTCCAGCCACAGCCGGCATCGGCAATACGCAACGTGGCCGCGGAGCTTCCGCCGGGAGCACCCGCAAACAATTCCCAGGCCGTGTCGCCCTGGGGCATATCGACGACCTTTACGCGCGCTTCAAATGTATATCCGGCCGAAAAGTCCATCGTACTTTCCCAAATGCCGCCAGCGGGCGACTCGATATAACATCCTGCCGGAGTTGTGAGAACATCGTCTGACAGCGAGGGGGTGCCGTAGTCGGCGAAGTCCATCACGCTGTTACCGTCCAAGTCGAGCGTAGATGGCAAAACGTCCATTTCGTACTTGTAATCGAAATCAGACGATTGTTTTACCTCTAATTGTTGCGCTTCGACTGCCCCACAGATCATCGAGACTGTAGCTATTGCTGCGCAAATGACAATGCCCGTCCAGGCCGTCTTTCGCGATCCCCCCATCTTGAAACGTGCTCCACAAAAATGCGTTCTACTCGTTGACTTTGTCATTTTGCTCTCCTAGATATAATGGAAGAAAAGTTAGATGATGTGCGCGCAGATTCGAACATCAAGACTACCGAACTCATGCCTCTCTGCTCCGGTTGTCAGTTGTTTTAAAGAGGATTAACGTTGATTAGAAAAAGCTCATTCCAAATGCGGATGTCGCAACTCGACCGGAACGACAATATGCTCAGGCTCCCAATTCCGGTCTTCGCCAAGACGGTGAAGGGTTTTCCCGATTTGTGTGGCCACGGACGCAAAATCGTGCTTTGGTTGTGCGTGTGTGAACCGCGACTGCTCGACCGTCGATGTGTGATGGTCCTGAAATACAATTTCGAATCGATCCAGGGGAACGCCGCAATGCTTCAAGGCCTGCTCAACGGTATTTGCCTGCCGCAGACTGCGGGCCACAAAACCAGTGGGCGGTCGGTCTGAGGCCAGCATTTCGCGAACCTGTGAGAAAACACTCTCTATATCCGGAAGGAAACGCATTATCACAGAATTGGCCGGTAGACAAGCGTCAGCCGTTGCTTCCGACACGCCATCCGAAAAATAGTTATCGCCCGGGCAACCGCGGCTGTTGTCAATGACTGCTACACGGCGATGCCCTTGCTTGAAAAGATGTCCGGTCAAAAGCCGCGCCATCTGGTAATTGTCCACGTCTATGGACGCCAAACGGTCCATCGATGCGTAAACTGAACCCAGAACCACCGTGGGTATTCCAGTGTCCATTAGGTACTGATACACCTCGCGTCCACCACTGATTGGCACAACGCCCGCCAGTTGGCCGCTACGAATCGAATCTCGCAAGAGCTCCTTGACGCAAGACAGCCGATTGACATCGGGCAGAAAACCAAAATGCACATTCGCTCGGGCTATCCCCGCACGGATGCCTTGTAGAAGAAGATCGGTCGGAGGAATGTCCTGCGACTGGTGTTCCAGGGCCAACACAAACACCGAGCGAACCTGCGATTGGTCGCTGCTACCGATTTGCGAGCCCACGAAAGTACCGCTCCGACGGCGCCGAATAAGTAATTTCTGATCGACCAAAAGCGACATGGCCCGGTTGGCGCTGGCCGTGCTGACACCCAAAAGCACGCCGGCCTCGGCACCGGTCAAGTATCGATCTCCGCTGGAAAGACCCCGTTTGCGAATATCTCGCTCGATCTTTGCGGCCAGCGTGCTGATTTTCGATGTTTCGATCATTGAACTGCTCATAAGTCTATTTGTATCAACGCTTGATGTTAATGTCAATTTAATATTCTACAATACATCACAATAAATCAGCAGGCCTGAATCAAGACGTTTCGCCCTACCTCCAACTGGGCGGTTGACAACAACCCTGACTTTCGGCAAAATTAGCACGGTTAGGAAACCTGCTATGATTAGAAAACCTGTATCGAGCCGTGCGGTAGCTATTCTGCTTGCTATCGCCTTGGTATTCACTATATCGCTTGTCGTAATAATGGCGGTTGCGTGTATAATTGGAAAGATGGGCGACATCCAAGGGCAAACGGTTTTGCAGGCCGTTGGCCTGGCGGTCGGCCTGGCTTGGGTAATCGACCTGATTTGCCTGGTTTTGGCCCTAGGTGTTAACTCACTTTACGACTCCGATTCCAAATCGGGACCGCCGCTGGACGATTCCAAGTAAGGCGATTCCAATTAACCAGCCGACGTGTGCCGCCGCATGGCCATTCGCTTCTATTGCCAACGATGTGGACAACTCTTGTCTATCGCCAGCCGCAAGGCCGGAACGATTATCGATTGCCCCAAGTGTGGCACCGGCCAAGAGGTGCCCTCGCAAGAGGCGGCCGACGCTGCGATGAGTCTGGCGGCTGCTTCAGAAGAAGAGAAACCGCCTGAGAATTCACCGTCCACGGCGAAAGAATCTGCTCAATCCGCCGATATACTCCCGACCCCGTCGTTGGACATTCCCGTGCCCGTCGACTCTATGGCCGGCGGTTCGCCACGCGACGATTTCATTCTTCTGCCGCGGCGGACGATTTACCTGCAGGGCGCTTTGTTTGTAGTCGTCGGGTTGCTTGCTCTGGGCATGGGCTTTCTGATCGGTCGCGGCGGAGTTATGGGAAATGCTTCTAACGCCGAGGGTTCATCAGACGCTGCCGAAGCCGACCCGGTTTTGATCGAGGGCCGCCTGACTTTCGAAACTGAAAACGGCGAAACTCGACCCGATCACAATGCCGTCATCATTGTTTTGCCCGAAGGCCTTGCTGTCGAAAACAATCAACCCGACCTGCGCATCCCCAGCCCGGGCATTAGAGCTTTGGACCCGCCGCCGCCGGAAGACTATGGCAGCCTCAGCCAAATTGTCGAACTGGGCGGAGGTTATGCTCGAACGGACGAGGATGGCGGTTTCTCACTGGTGTTGCCCGACTGTGGCCGCTACCACTTGCTGCTAATCTCCCGCGGCGCAAGTTGTCCCGATGGTTTAGCGGTTGATGCGGAGGATCTGGAATTTCTCACAAGCCACTTTCGCCGAGCGAGCTATCTGCTTGGCGAACAGGACTATCGTTTGTCGGTGGAAAAGTTCGAAGGCCGGGCGCAAATCGAACATATTTTCGGCTCATCTGATAAATGAGCGAGAGAGCGTCACTCGGTGACGTGTTACATTCAATTTATTCCTGCCGCAGGGCCTTCATCAGCGGCGAGGATATCACTATCCAAAACGCGACCATGCCGGCCAGGATGCCGAAGATCGCGACCCTGATTGTGGTCAGCAGCAGCCAGCCCCAGGGAACGACCGCTTCGCCGGATATTAGATGTGGCAGGACGGCCAGCATCGCGGCCGTGATTCCGCATCCCAGACCGCCTAGCAGCAACATGCAGTTTTCGTAGGCAACCATGCGTGCTAGCAGACTGCGTCGCAAGCCGACCGCGCGCAGCAGTGCCAATTCGCCGCGCCGCTCGACCATGTTACGCATCAACACGGCCGCCAGACCGAAAGTGCCCAACAATAGCCCCAGCCCACCCAGGCTTTGGAACGTGGAGAGATACGTGTTCTGCACAACCGCCAATGTGGCCAGCCGCTGGCCGGTTGTTTCGACCGTTGCACCGTAGTCTTCTAAAACACGACGCAGGGCTGTCTGGACAATTACAACGTTCTTTTCGTATTCAGAATCTTGCGGAATATCAACCAGGAAAACGCCGTAGCCGGTCGTATTTGGATATTGCCACAGCAAGTCGTTTTCTTGCATCAGCAGATCACCCTGAAACAGACTGGCGGCCAACAGGCCGGCGATTTGCACGTCGAGCGGGCGGCCTTGTTCGTTTTCGATTTTAAAGGTCGAGCGCAGACCTCCGACGTGCAATGAGTATTTGGCCGTGTTGCGTTCGAGCACTACGGGAATACCAAGACGTCTTTTGCCTTCTATCGCTCGCCATGGGTTTTTTTTATAGCGGTAGGATTTACTATCGGTTTCTGGCAGATCGGCCCATACAAAACCGCCACGCCGGATCAACGCATCAGGCAAGCCCAACAGTCGCGGCTGGCCCGGTCGATAGACGTTGAGGCAACTGGCGTCGTCGCCGCCGTGAACGCGGAGCGAGAATATCTTGCAGCGGTCGAGCAGTTGCAGTTCTGCTGCGGTAAAACCCAGATTTTTACGAGCGGACGGGTTGCCGAGATCGTGGTAGAGTGGGAGTTCGGTTTGCACGAACAGCGAGAAGCCACCGTTGGAACTGTTTAGGTTCGGTTTTTCGCCGCTGGGGTCTTGTCGAAAAGCGCCTACGGCTACGATCAAGAAAAAGGCCGAGGCGATCAGGCCGATGGCCAACGTGCTTCTGCCGGGTCGACGCGCTACGCCCGCCGCTGCAAGTCGCAAGACATTGCCTCGTCGCGGCACGATCAAACGGCCGGCGGCCCAACGTCGCAGCAGTTTCCAAACGGCCAAGAGCAGGACTATTAGCAGGATAGCCCCGGCGGCGAAAAATGCTCCGGCCTGGAACTCTTGCCCGACGCTGCCGAGAATTAACGCTGCTGGAGCGGCGAGTATCAGAATTGCTGCCAGGGTTTTTGCCTTGAAGCCGCGCGCGGCTTGTGGGCGGTGAATGCGGGGCGTTGTGTTCTCAATCTGTCCGGCCATGAGTCGGCGTGGCGAGTGCAAGCCTATTCGCCAAACCGAAAGCAGCACGGCAATCGCTGCCACCACGGTCCCGCCCACGGCTCCGATTGCCAGGCTGGCAAAGGTGACGTGCAGCCGCATGAACGGGACCACAATGGCCGCCACCCATAGCGTGTTCATGCTATCGATCATCAGCTTGGCGTAAAGGGCCCCGGCCGCCGCGCCCAGAACTCCGCCCAAGGCCGCCACGACCAGACCCTCGGCAAGGAAGAGTCGCACGATGCGTCGGCGGCGTAGTCCCAGGGCCGCGAGGATGCCAAGTTCCTCGGCCCGATTGTCGATGCCCAGGCGGAACAAAAGTCCTACCAGCAAAACGGCCGCGGCCACGATGAAGAAGCTGAAGCCGATAAACAGAGCCTCGAACGACGTGGCGCCGCGGGATGCAGCCAGGCCTTGCTGTTTGACGGGCTGAAAAACGAAGCCCATTGCCGCCGCATCGAAATTCAGGCTTTCTTGTATCTTTTTGGCCGCAAAGTTCGGTTTGGAGTTTGCATTATGTTTTTCCGTAACACGCAACGAGGTCGTTTCGCCAAAGCGGTTGCCCCACAAGCGTCGCCCTTGGGCTAGCGAGACAAACGCCTTGGGCGTGGGGCCGTACTTGTCCCAGTAGTGCTCGTCAGCGTCACCGATACGACTGGCATCGAAGGGGAAGGGCGGGTTCCAGCCGGCCATTGTGGCCTCGTCGGTAATGCCCTCAACTCGGGGGACCAAATCGCGAGCGACCGCCGCGCCGCTCATGGCCGCAACGGCCGCCAGTCGAAATTTCTTTGTTTCTTCTTGGTAGTCAACAGAGTTGGAATGCGGGCGGAAATACGTCAGTTCGACCGTGTCGCCGGGCTTTGCACCCAAGCGGTCGGCCGTCCATTGGTTTAAGACAATCTCGTCCGCTGCCAGGGTTGCGATGGGATTGCCGTCGACGTCCCGGAAGATTCTACTGTCGGGATCTTTGCCGCCTGTATCGGGTACGAAATCGATGGCCGCAATCGTGCTATAGGGCACCGTTTTTCCTTTGCAGGAAATTGTGTTAGCCAAATATGCCAACACCGGTCGAATATCGAAACCGGCAAGCGAATCGACGATCTCTTGCTCAGCCACAGGCGAGATCAACATGCGATCTGAAGTGATATTGACGTAGCCTTGCGGCGAACGCTCGACGCGGATGCCGTAGTCGACCGTATTGGGCCGCAAAATCCGCTGAAGAATGGCCCGGCTGCCGGCCGTGGCTCGCGACTTATCACTTCCCACCCCGTCGGCCGCAACCAGCATGGCGTTGACCATGCCCGGGCGATCGAGTTTGCCTTGCAGCCATGCAAGCGACACGAACGCATTTCGCGGGTAAATCTGCGACGGGCGCAGAGCGAAGCGGGCCGGGCCTTTGTGTGGGCCTTCGTCGGCCAGCACGCTAGCGACTATCATGCGGTGGCTTTGGATGGTGTCGTTCTTTTTACCGAGCGTGGTGTCGGCCGGAATCGCGCCGGGCGGGCGCACTCGTAATATAACCGCGTCGCCTGCAGCCACCCCCAGATCGTCGGCCAGCGCGCGGCTGAGGGCCACCTTCCGCCCAACTGGCAAGTCGGCTTTGGCCCCGTCGCACATGCTCCAAAACCGCTCGTCACAGCCGATAACGTTTACGCCGGTCGAAGGTAACGGGCCCTTGCCGTGCGGGCTCAGAAGTGTGCCGCGGGTTATAATGGCTGGCTCGGCTTCGGCAAAATGCTGCTTGAAATCGGCTTGGCCGGCCGTTTCGTCGACAAGCTGCTCGCGAAAGAAACGCGGGGCCACGAGCACGTCGTCGATGCGGCCCAAGCGATCTAGCGTGAGATCGCGGAGGCTGCCACGCATGGAATCGCCCACCAAAAGCGCGCCGGTCAGCACGGCCGTGGCCACCACCACGCCGCAACAAACGGCCAGGTGCATGCGCCAATGATAACGCAGAGACGAGCATAGCAAGCGAGTGAGTGTCATGGCGAATCGAGCAGCCTCCCCTCGTCGAGTTGCAGGCGGCGGCCCATCAGTTCGGCCAGACGCTCGCTATGAGTTACCGTCACCAAAATGGCTTTTTCTTCGCGTTGCATCTCCAACAATAGCTCGCCCACGTCGCGTGCCGCACGGCGGTCGAGGTTGCCCGTCGGCTCGTCGGCCAGCAAGATCCCCGGGCTGTTTATAAGGGATCGAGCAATGGCCGTCCGCTGCCGCTCGCCACCTGAAAGCTCGCTGGGCAAGTGTTCCAGACGGTTGCCCAGCCCGACACGCTCCAGCAGCATCTTGGCACGCGCGGCTTGTTCGCTGCTGGTTCGGCCGCCGGCCACGGTTGGAATCAACACGTTTTCCAGAGCCGAGCACTGTGGCAATAAATGATGGTCCTGGAAAACGAACCCGATCCGCAGGTTGCGAAAATCGGCCAGTTGGGGTTCGGACAGACTGGCGGGATCTTCGTCGTCGAAAAGCACGCGACCGCTGCTGGGCGGCTCAAGCGTGCCGATGATGTTCAACAACGTGCTCTTCCCCGAACCGCTGGGGCCGAGTATGGCCAGGTTCTCGCCGGGTTGCATCCGCAGAGAAATATCTTGCAAGACAACAAGGGGCTCGCCTCGGGTGGCGAATTCTTTGCAGACGTTTTCGACTTGTAATGCCGTCATTTGTTCGGACTCATCGAAAGTTCATGGTGCGTCGCGGACGCACCCTACTGGTGGCAGGCTGCCGATCATTATAATGTCGGTGGGGGCCAATACATAGCGGTATCCGGCCAGCCAACGCAGAAAACCGAATTTGGCCAACACGCTCAGCGTTTTGGCCGCCACACCACGCAGCCGGTGCCCCGTTTTCCAGTGTGCCGAGAAGCTGAATGACAGCTTACCGAGCTGCGAGTTGATCGGGCGGAAGTCAGCTTTTTTCGAGCTACCCTGCTTCAAGTAGGTCGTCCAGACCGCATCTTCGGG
>CAZISU010000044.1:0-13373 GCA_964541935.1 uncultured Planctomycetaceae bacterium
ATAACAACCATTAGAGTATCCTAAAAGACATAGCGACCGGTCCCATGGCAACGTCAAATCGCTCAACACAGTTCACCAAAATCCACAAAGTGCTCGGTAAGCACTACAGCCCGGTATCGCCGAGCGCTGAGCGGCCCGTGCTCGAGCATCTGCTCTTCGCGTGTTGTCTTGAAGATGCCCGCTACGACCTGGCCGAAGAGGCCCTAGCGTCGGTTGTGGAAGCATTTTTCGATTGGAACGAGGTTCGCGTCAGCAGCGTGCGTGAGTTGGCCGAGGTGATGGCCCGTTTGCCCGACCCGCCCGCCGCGGCCACGCGTCTGAAAAAAGCACTGCAACACGTCTTCGAAGAAGCCTATACGTTCGACCTCGAGTCGCTTTGCAAAAAGAATCTTGGCCCGGCCGAAGAGGAGGTCCGCAAGATCGACGGCGTGAGCCCGTTCGTGGTCTCCTACGTCGTGCAGGCGGCCCTCGGTGGGCATTCCATCCCCATCGATTCCGGCGTGGTGCGCGTTATGGAAGTCTTGGATCTGATAGGCGAAAAGGACGCGAAAGCTTCAGTAGTGCCGGGTCTGGAACGAGCCATTTCCAAGAGTAAGGGCATGGAGTTCGGTTCGTTGTTGCACCAACTCGGGGCCGACATGACCGACGACCCTTTCGCGGCCAAGTTGCACGGGATACTGCTTGAGATAGCCCCGGATTGCAAAGCCAGATTGCCTCGCAAGACGGTTAGAAAGAAGCGGGCCGCCGAAGGTAAAACGGAAAAAGCTGCAAAGAAAACTTCTAAAAAGGCCGCCAAGAAAGCTGAACCCAAAACGGCCAAGAAAAAAGTGGCTAAAACGGCGGAACCCAAGGATAAGAAAAAAACCGCGGCTAAAAGTAAACCGGCCGCTACCGCAAAAGCGCCCGCTAAAGCAGCACCGAAAAAGAAAGTTGCTAAAAAGAAAATCGTCACCACCAAAAAGAAGTCCAGCAAGGCACAAGAATCCGACAAGTCGGCTTCCGCTAAGAAGAAAGCGGCTGCTAAAATCTCTAAACGAAAACCGCGATAAGCTGGAGACCTGACATGCGAATCTGTTTGCATCGGTCGGGTTTTCAGGCCTCATCGGCCCGCTCGCCCCACGTCCTCCTGCTGTCGCTTCTTATCCTTCCGGCGTTTTTCTTCGGTGTCATTCCGTTAACAAATGCCAAGGCACCGAAAAATTCAACGGCTCCGGTTCTGGGCGCTGCCGAGCCGTTCGACGACGTACCCGCGCCTATCGAGCCGAAGCAGCAGCACGACGAAGCCGGCCGCGATCGTTTGCATGCCTTGGCCCTGTTTGCAACCGGCCGCGCCCTCGAACAGAAAGATAGTCTGGCCGAAGCTCTGCAGCGCTACGAACGGGCCCAGCGTTACGATCCCGACTCGATCACAATCGTGCAAGCCGTGGTCGAACTGGCCGGGCGGCTGGAGCGAACGGGCGAAAGCGACCGCTACTTGCACCGTCTTGTCAAACTGGGAGGCGGCAATGCCATCGACGTCGAGGAACTTGCCTTCCGTACGGCCATGGGCGGTGAGCTCAAGCGTGCCATCTCGCTTTACAAGCACCTGCTGGACACACGCAAGGACGCGGCCAAGGAACCCATCGACGTCGTCATGCGCTGGCGACTGTCGGAGATCTATTACCTGGCCGGCCAATACAAAGAAGCCGCCGACTGTGCCGCCTGGGTTGTGAATGCCTTGCACGATCCGCATAAGTTCGGCCTGGACAAGGAACTCGTCGCGCGGCTGCTTGCCGGACCGCATTTGCCTTACGATCTTTTCGGCGAATACTTCCTGCTGGCAGATCAGCCCGAGCAGGCCAAGGCCATGTTCGAAAAAGCCAACGCGGCAGCACCCGACGAAACGCTCTTGCAGTATCGGCTGGCGCGTATCGACGCCCGCGGCGGTAGAAACCAGCAGGCGCTCGGGCGGCTCGAGTCTTGCTTGTCCAAGCCCGCTAAAATTCGCGAAAAGGCCCTGCAAGACACGGGTCTTGCCCCGTACGAACTGTTGGGCCAACTCCTGGAAGCCTTGGGGAAAAAAAACGAACTGATCCCGCGACTGGAAAAGCTCTACGGGACGTCGCCTAAAAACATGGCGGCCGGATACGCGCTTGCCCAAAGGTATCGCAAATCTTCCCAACTGGAAAAGGCCGAAAAACTTTATAAAAGCCTGTTGGCCAAGCAGCCGGCTCCGGTAGGCTATGCCGGCTTGATGGATATCTATCGGGCAGGAGACCGCATGGGGCCGCTGCTGGAACTGTTGGGCAAAGCCGCCGAACAAACCGCGTCGCTCGAACCTGTGGGCGTCTTGGTGCGCACCGTTTCGGACGAGGGCGAAGAGCTCGGGCAGAAGTCTCTGCTTGAAAAGCTGGCCAAGGCCGCTCGTAAGAAAGAAAAGAAGGGCCCTAAGTCCTCGGCTGCCGGCGTCTGTTTGGCCGTGGCACTGTTGGCACTCGACGCCGGGCGATTCGATCTGGCGGACGAGTTTTTTCGAAAAGCAATCGAAGCCAACCCGCAAGAAGCCGGCGAGTTGTACATGATATGGAGTATCGGTCTGCTGGCCGATAATCGCAATGCCGAGGCGGCCGAAGTCCTCCGCCGCGGCTTCGCGGAAAAAAAGCTGGCCGCAGACGATCCCATTCCGTACTACTATCTGGCAACCGCGTTGGCCATGGTCGACGAGACCGAGGAAGCGATCGAAGCCGCCGAAAAGGCGGTCGCCTTGCAAAGCGATTCGCCTCGTTTCGCCGCGCAGCACGGCTGGGTACTTTATCGCGGCAAGAAATACGAACTCGCAGCCCAGATTCACGAAAAGATATTAAAACGTTTTGACTCCGATCGGAAAAATCAGGGTCTGCGCGAAACCCTCCGTGGAGTTCGTCTGGCCTTGGCCGGAATCGAGGTCAACCGCGGCAACTCGTCACGGTCCGAAGAACTGCTCGAAGAGGTGCTCGACGAGTTCCCCGACGACATCTCCGCGATGAACGACTTGGGGTTCCTTTGGGCGGACGAAAATCGCCATCTGCAAAGGGCTTTGCGGATGACCCGAGAAGCGGTACGTGTCGAGCCCGAAAACGCCGCCTATCGCGACAGCCTGGGCTGGACACTTTTCCGCCTGGGAAAACACGAGGCGGCGGCCGTCGAACTTGAAAAAGCGGTAGCCATCGACCCCCAAGAACCCGAAATCCTCGAGCATCTGGCCAAGGTATACGACAGTCTCAAGAAACATCAAAAAGCAAAAGACTGCCGCCAGCGGGCCGCTGAACACGGGGCCGCTGAACATGGGGCCGCTGAACATGGGGCCGCTGAACATGGGGCCGTCGACCAAACAAAAGACTAGTGTATAATACCGATATCTAATACATCACAGCTTAAAAGAAGAGATTAAACATGGCTGGCCATTCACATTGGGCGGGAATCAAGCACAAAAAGGCTCTCGTTGACGCGAAGCGCGGCAAGGTCTGGAGCAAAATGGCCAAGGCCATTATCGTGGCGGCCAAAATCGGCGGCGGCGACCCCGCTCAAAATCTCCGCTTGCGATACGCCATCGACGAAGCCAAAGCCGTCAGCGTTCCCAAGGATAACATCACCAGGGCGATCAAAAAGGGCACCGGCGAACTCGACGGCGGAAACCTTGAAGAGGTCGTCTACGAAGGCTACGGTCCCAATGGCGTGGCCGTGCTCTGCGAGGTGCTAACCGACAACCGCAATCGCACGGCCCCCGAAATTCGCAAGGTTTTCGAAATTGCCGGAGGAAAACTGGGCAGCACCGGCTGCGTTGCCTGGATGTTCGATTCCAAGGGACTGTTCCTCATCGATTCCGATAAATCCGACGAGGATACACTGATGGAGTTGGCCCTCGAAGCCGGCGCCGACGACGTCAGCACGGTCGGCGATAAATTCGAAATTCTCTGCAGCCCCGATGCTTTCCAGGCGGTTAGCAAAGCCCTTGAAGACGCCGAAATCGCGACTGAGGTCAAGGAGATTGCCCGCATTCCGCAAAACACCGTCGATCTCGACGCCGCGGCGGCCGGGAATATCCTCAAGATGATGGAGCGCCTGGACGACCACGACGACGTGCAAAACGTATCGGCCAACTTCAACATCCCCGACGACGTAATGGCCAAACTCGATACCTAGTACAATCTAAGACTACAATTGCCGAGATAATCAACCATGCAGTATTTTCTAAGGCTAGTGACATGTTGTGCTTTTTCGGTAATTGTAGGGCTGACGGCATTGCCGGGCTACGGGAAAGACATAGATGGTTCCCAATGCCGCGCTTTGCAGAGTGTTGATCGCGGCGTGCCTTCGGTAGATTCCGAACACACAGGCAATATCTTCCTCGAAGGAGAAAAGGTTGACGTCGCAGTTCCCGCGGAGTTACAAGGCAAAGCGGCCGCTTGGCGCGTAGTTGATGATAGGCTCACCACAAGAGGGCAGGGGCATGTGCGGAAACAGATTGCGATAACCTTGGGCACGTTGCCTATCGGTTGGTATCGTATCGAGTTCTTGGACGAGGGCGGAGACCTTCTCGATTTTACGACAGCCGCGGTCTTGGCCAAACTTGCGGCCCCTATTCCGCAGGACTCGCCCGTATGTCTCGACGTCGCCATATCCTGGTTGGGCAGTGACAAATCCGACAAGCACAAGTTTGATATTGGCAAAAACGGCAAGCTTACGAACCTGGCGGCCTTGGCGGGCTGTAACTGGCTCCGCGATCGCCTCAGGTGGCGCGAAATGCAGCCGGGGGCGGGTGAATTTTCCGAGCCCAACAAGTACGACGCCATGGCCGAAATTCAAACCCGTCAAGGAATGAAAGTCCTTCAGACCTTTCACACGACGCCAAGCTGGGCACGCGATGCTTCTAACAAATCGCGGGCCGACCTGCGTCACCTGTATCGTTTTTGCGAAGCCATGGCGAAGCGTTTCAAGGGCACCGTGCAAGCCTGGGAACCTTGGAACGAAGGTAATGCTGGAAATTTCGGGGGATACGCCATTGACGAGCTGTGTTCCCTGCAGAAGGCGGCCTACCTTGGATTCAAGGCGGGCGATCCCGAGCTGACTGTTTGCTGGAATCCTTTCGGTGGTTCTACCAGCAAGCATCTGGCGGACGGAGTTCTTGGGAACGAAACCTGGCCCTACTATGACGTCTACAGTATCCACAGTTACGATTGGCCGCATGGGTTTGAAAAGCGCTGGGCAGAAGCCCGCCGCGCCGCAGTGGGACGTCCTATCTGGGTGACCGAGGTCGACCGCGGCATGAAGGCCGATCCCGAGTCGGAGCCGGGCGATTACACTCACGAGGATGCCGTGAAGAAAGCCCAGTTGATCTCGCAAGAGCACGCACGGAGTCTGTTCTCGGGAGCAACTCGGCATTTCCATTTCATACTCGGCGACTATATGGAGGGCAAGCATCGGGTGCAGTTTGGCCTGTTGCGATACGACAATACCCCGCGTCCGAGCTTTGTGGCCTTGGCGGCAGTTGGGCGTTTTTTGGCGGGCGCGAAATGCCTGGGACGCTATGAAATCGCCGATCAAGCGGATACGCACATCTATGCATTTCGCGGGCAACCCGACGGTAAGAAGCACGATCTGCTGATCGCCTGGCACGAGAAGGAAGTCGATTGGCCAAATCGCGGAAAACAGACGGTCGATTGGACCGTGCCGTCCGGTATCACGGTGCAAGCCGCTTACGACTATTTTGGCCGACCGCTTGACGACACCCCGGCACAATTAAAATCCGAGCCGGTATTTATCGTTTTGCCCGCCGGCGAAGCAGCGAAATTGCCCTTACGGGCGGTTTCGCACGCCAAGCGTCGCACAAGCCCCAGCACGTCTGCGATTGTGTTGCAGCTCAACATGCCGGCCAATCCGCTGGTAGCACGCACAAACGATTGGATTCCGGAACACGCTCGCGTTTTCGAGCCCGGCAAGAAAACCGAATGTGTTGTAATCGTTAATAATCTCGGCGAGAGTGCGGTCGAGGGAATACTTTCACTCGACGATGTCCCCAAGGGTTGGAAGTTTTCTAAAACCGGGTGGAACGTCAAGCTTGCCCCCATGGCCCGAACCGCCCTCACGCTTGACATTACTCGGCCCGTCGATCAAACCGAATCGCAGCCTTGGATTACCATTCGAGGAGATTTTGGTAAAGCTGGTTCGCCCGTGCTGTCGTTCGAAGCGGCTATCCCTGGTGATTAAGACGAAGCAAAATATGTCACTGTTTGACTCGAAAGTTTCCCCAGCCGCGTTTTTTATAGATCCCGGGCAGAAACACCGCTAGTAGACTGCCTGCAAGTAAGAATACGAGTCCTAACCCCGGCCGCAACAGTGTTTGCCCTTTCACACCGGGCTCCAGCAGGCATTCCTTGGGATTGCCCGGCATGTAATACACGGTGACTTCTTTTCCTTGTGGATAACATCTCACGATCGCGCTTGCATGCTTTGTGTTGCTAGATCCGTAATCGCCGTAAGCAATCCGATCTCCACTGCATGCTTTGCTATCTACTGTGAACTTGTACCGGATATTCGCGTAGTAAGTCGAGCTGGTCTCATCTTCTTTATTCGTGTTGTGATGGCACTTCACCGATGATGACACGACTTTCCCATTACTCATGGGCCAACCGCTGCTCCGGCTTGCCCTTATCAGTCCGCAAGTTCCATGAAAGAATGTGATTGCCCCAGTCGCAACGAGCAGCAACGGAAATACTCTTGTAAGTATGAATTCCACCCGAGGCGACATTTTATGCAATAATGATTTGCTCATGCGTCCCCCAGCCGCTTGTGTGATATCCTTGCAGGTGAAGAACAGCCACCGTTGGCCGAGGATTAACTACCCTCGTTAATCTGCAATCTGAAACCCGATGCCTGAAACCTCCTCCCCGTCACTCGCTCTCGATATGCTCTATCTTCGGCCAGTAGGTTTCGAATTTGAAGTCCGGGCTGTTGTCGAGGTCGTGGCAATTGTGGCAGTCTTTGGGGCCGGGTTTTTGGGCCTCTTGCTTGGTGATGCGGACGGCCTTTTGCATTTGCAGTTGCAGGGCCTCGTCGTTGCCCATCTCGGCTTTGACGTGCGCTTCGCCCGGCCCGTGGCAAGACTCGCAACCCACGTCCTGCATCTCGGGCGTTAGTTTCTCGCTCAAGAAGCCGCCTTTATAGGGGAAGTGCTTGGTGGGGTGCCAGCCGATGACGTGGCAGCTAATACACTCGGGGTCCGAGTTTCGCGGTGGGTCGGTGTGCTGCAACGTCGACCAAGCCTTGGCGTGGCCGCTCTTTTTCCAGACCTTGTAAGATTCTTCGTGGCAATTCTCGCAGGCCTTCGAACCTACGAAATTTCCGTTTATGTTTTGCAACGGATGCGTGACCGGCTTGATCGCCAGGCCGGCCAGGCCCAGCGTCTTGAGTTGTTCTTGATAGACCTTCATCAGATCCTTCATGTCCTGCGAAGCGACGAAACGCGAATCCAACGGCACCCTTTGATAGCGATACGGCGGTTCGACACCACGGAAAAGGCCCAGCACGATCGCGTCCATGCTCTTCTCGCCGACTCCTATCAGCAGCGCCTTGGAATCTTCGATGACTGTAGGCTTGGCCGGCGGGGTGGATGCGCCACCGGAAGTCACCACCACGGCGAAATCTTTGAACTCCTTCGACAGCGCGATCGACTCTTCCTGCGTGGCGTGCGCTAAGAGGATCATCACCTCGCATTGCTTTTTCAATTCCGGCACAACCCGCTGCAAGGCGGCTTTTGGGTCGACGAATTCGACATCCTCGCTGGCCAACCCCTTTTGGTATTCCTTGCCCAGGACCGAGGTCACGCCGATCTTGATCCCGCCCACATCCACGACGCGCCACTGGGTTGTGATCTCGGCGTCGAAACCCAAAAGACCCACATTGGCCGACACAAACGGGCTGGGATTATCATCGCTGGGAGCCGCTACCGCAACCAGCGAATCGACTGGCAGCCGCAAGTCGTTGGGGCTGAATCCGATGGCCTGGTAGCCCATCTTTTTCATGGCGTCGACGGTGATCTGGAATTTCAACTCGGCCTGAACACCGTAGCCCTTCGACAGACCGCCCACGTCGATACACAGCAGCGGCCAACCCTTGTCTTTTAGCTCCTTGATCATTGTATGACGGCGACTTAAACCGCCCTTCATTCTATCCAGCCCGGCGCAACCGCAGGGCTCAATATAGCCATCCTCGCGGCCGGTAATTACAATCGCCAGCGTGGGCTTCTTCCAGTCGACAAAAATCGGCCCGTTCTCCTTGATGGGATTGAAGGCGGCGGCGTCCTTCTGGCTTTTGCCGACGGGGCTATGCACGGCCGCGGGCGTTTGGCCGCCGCTGGGAGGAGTGACTGCCGAGGGCTTTGTCGTCGGCTGTTTTGTCGCCGGCTGTTTTGCAAGCGGCTTTGCCGGGAGGGACTGTTGCGGCGATGCCTGTGTCGGCAGTGCTTGCCGGGCTAGGGGTTGCTTCGCAACGGGAGCGTTTGGTTTCATATTGGCCGACGGTTTCGGCTTGGCTTCCCGCATCGGATTTTGCAGATCGGAAGGCGGCCGGTTGTCGCGGAGCGGATTCTTCCGCAATCCGTTTGGGGTGCTTGGCGGCTTTGTCTGTTGAGTCGTTGGGGTAGGTGCCAGTTTACGTGGCCCGTCATGCGGTTTGTCGATTTTCGGCAGCGTGGCCGGCGGTAGTCCCGTTTCTTTTGGCGATTGCAGCGGCGGCTCGGAGGCGGCTTTCTTCAGTGGCGCAGGTTCTGCCGGCTTTGCATCGTCAGCAGATTTTAGCGGCGATGTATTCTTCACGTCGGGCAACGGCAGCGTAAGCGGCTGCAGTTTAGCCTCCCGCGGCGGCTTTTGAGCTTGAGCGGGCACTGACTGCACAGTCTCCGACGGGGCCGTTTCCGACTGAGTAGTGGGGGCCGGTTGGCCGGCAACCGCCGGCGTGGGATCATCTTTGTCGCTGTTTTCGCCGCTAGGCGTACAGCCCACAGATATCAGCAGGGCCGCCAAGAGAATCGTGGCCGGCCGTCGAAGCAATTTTATTGTCATTTGACTAATCCATGTCATCATCATTCGTATCCCTGCGTCATCGGCGACAATCTTTAGCCACCTTCGACCGCAAACTGGATGAGAATCACTATTTTTGGTACAAGCTCGTGGTTGGATTCGAGCACAACCCGGCCAGGCTTGCCTTGTTTGGATGCAAGGTGGTTGGTCGGTCTCGAGCCCTCTGGTATTTCGATCTCAAGCGGCGTTTGTGAAGCCGTGCCGCGATTGATTTTAGTGGTCTTGCCCAACTTGGCATGCAGTGAGTCCGCGGGCCAAACTTCGGCAACTTTCAATTTCAGGCCCTTGCGGTGCGGTCCGCGGGCAACGAGCCGCAAAGTTCGCTTCGCGCCTGTGTCGGCGTCGACCAGACCGATTGTCAAAAGGCCCTTGTCCTTGTCCCAGCCTCGGCCCAGGATGGAAATGTCGCTTCCGATCCGACCCTTAACCGGTAACTCCACCATCTTTGCCGAGGCCAAGGTGGTGTTAAAGCGGATTGTCTGCTGAAACGCCCCCTGAGGCAAGCCTGGTTTCAATTGGACATCGATAGAATAGCCATTTTTCACGTTCGTTTCACCCTTGAGCTCTTCGGCCGATAGGGGGGTAATTTTTACGTCGAAAAATTTGGCCGTGTCCGGCTCCGCACACTCGTTTGTCAGAATTTCCACCGGCTCTTTAGTATGGGAAAGCAGGCGAACCTTTGCCGACGCCGAGCGACCCGCCGATACGCGGCCAAGCACCAGTTCGTCGGGCACGAACTGCAGCATTGTCGTCGTCCAGCCTTTAATCTTCAGCTCGATCTCCGGACGCTGCGGGTCGTTGGTTTGGATGGTTGCGACCTGTTCGAAGGGCCCCAAATAATCGCGTGCCGTCCACTCTATCTTGATTTTCGTCGATTCGCCAGGCATCACGCTCTCTTTGGCGAGCTTGGCCATCGTGCATTTACACGTGGTTTTTCCCTTAATCAACAGTAACGGCGCCTGACCTTGGTTGCTAACCACAAATTCATGGCTCGAACGGCCGCTCTTATCCATGGTGCCGAAATCGAAGACCGCGTTGTCGACGACCGCCTTGGGCAAAGGTTTCTCGAGGCCGACCGACGGTCCGTTTTGCGGCAATTGCTTGGCCATTTCCCGCGGGAGTAGCGATGTGCGTGCGGAAGATGCCTCGACCTGCACAAATGCCAGTGCAAAACCAGCGGCAATCCCGACGAGGGCGACTAATATGAGTAGAAGGATGTTTTTTTTCATTGGGTATGCGGGGGATAAGTGTTATAGAGAAGGCATAAGCTGGCGGGGGGGAGGTGTTCTGAGGTTCCTCGCTTGCGCTTCGGGTTAGTGTTTGGGTTAGTATTTTGGGGTTATCTCTTTATTTTACGTTCCTTGGGGTGATTGCATCAAGCGGCGGCGGAGGGTCTGGGGCAGTTTCCGGTCGGTGTGCGGCGTGAGGGCGTCTAGTTCTTGGGCCTTTTGGGCCTCTTTTGCCGATTCTTTGTCCTCACCGGCCAGTCGCAGTGCCAAAGCGAGTTTCCCCCTAATCGTGGCATCTGCCGGATAAAGCTCGGCGGCTCGGCGATATGCGGCCACCGCGTGTTCCAGATCTGCCGGCCGTTGGGTGTGGCTGTACGCCTCTAGGTAGTGGTCCGCCGACATCTGCCAGGCAGAACTCGAGCCGTCGTCCAGTTCCAGGGCGGTCGCCATAAAACGCTCGAAATGTTGCAGATCCGTGGGGTCATGGCTGCGTCGCCAGGCGTCGAAAGAAAATAATGCCAATTGCCGACACGGTTGCGCCGCGAGCGGATCGGCTACCGCGGCGGCCAGTAAATGCTCTTCGGCACATGCGCGGTTGTTCAAGGCTGCCTGGCTGTGGGACTCGGAATTCAGCACGGGACTATACCCGGTCGTGTAGCACATCACACCCAAGATCGCCAACAGCGCGGCCAGCGTGGGCGCGGCAAGCGGGCGTTGCGGTGTGATTTCGGTGCCCGGCTCGCGGAACAGGCCCAGTGCCAAGAGCATCCAAAAGCTGCCTGCCACGCCGGCGAAGCCGATGCCGCCGGCCGCCAGGAGGTTGACCAGTAGCGTTATTACTGCGAAGCCGGCCAGCGGCTTGATTGACATTTTTGTTGGATCGTTGATCCAGTCGTAAAGAAAAACGGCCGCGATGATGCCCAGCGGTACGCCGACAAAAAGCACGGCCAGGTTGGGCGTAATCGACGCTATCGCGCCCAAGGGCCAAGCGGCCAGCAGTCCGGTTGCGCCACCGCCGAGCACCCATGCCGTGGCGTCTTTTTTGTTCGAGCCGGGCTGTTGGGTTGTGGTTTCCTTACTAACCCGAAGCGCAAGCGAGGGAACATGCTCAGATGTGTTTCCCCCTCGCTTGCGCTTCGGGTTAGTGAATGACCAGGCGAAGCATGCAAGTACGGCGATGAGTGCCAGTGCGGCGGGCGTGCCGGCTGTTGCCCAGACTTCGAGCAGGAAGTTGTGCGGATCGGCAATTTCCTCGCTGGCCTCGGGCAGTTTGTAGAGCGTGTATGCACTCTGAAACTGGCCCGGGCCGCAGCCGAACAACGGACGCTCGGCGATCATTTGCGCAGTCGAGCGCCAATATTGCATGCGGTAGCCCAGCGACTTTGAGGCTTCGCTGAAGACCTCGACGTCCAGCCCGCCCACGGCCACGGCCAAGCCGACCAAGGCTCCGCCCAGCAACGCGCCGACCAATAGCCACCGCCAAGGAATTCTCGCCCGATACTTGCTACAGTAGAACGCCGTCAGCGCAAGTCCCAGCCCCGCGGCCAGGTAGCCGCTGCGGCTCTTTGTCAAAAGCAGGCAAGCGGCTATCAAAACCCCTCTTAAACCGGTCGCCAAGAACAAGTGGCGTCGTCGCCAGCCGGCCAGCAAAGCAATGCCCACCGTCACGATTAGCCAGGGAGCAAGGTAGCCGGCCAGCGAGTTGGTCAATGCAAAAGTCGCCAAGGGCTCGCGGCTGGCCAGACGGTTGTCGAACTGCGCGCGCTCGGGCGAGCCCGGCGGATACCACATGCCGTGGCTCTTCAGTAATGCGTCTGGATCCTTGGCATATTCCGCCCGTAGCGTGGGGAATTCGTAGGCGTATTGCCAGAGCCCGTAGCCGGAAAGTACAACCGCCAGGGCGATCATGACAACCGCCACCGCGCGTGCTTCGCGGGCCGTGGTCAATAACTGCCGCAGCAAGAAATAGGCTAGCCCCATGCCGATCCAGACCCAAAGCATATTTACCGCCGGTCGGGCGTGTCCATGTCGAGCGGCCAACAGCGACGATACGGTGTGAAAAACAACCAGGGCTAACACGGCCCAATCGGTGGCCTGCACCCGCAGCCGCAGCCCGGGCTTACCGATCTGAGCAGCGGCCCAAACCGCGGCCAGAATGATTGCCATCATCGTCAGTGGCAACATCTCGCCGGTCCGCCCGCTGGATTCGGTCGGCAGAAGCGGCGGCACAACAAACAGCGCGACAGTTGCTGCTAAAAGCCAGGGCCGCAAGCGTTCGGCCGTGGACAGACCATCCGCCGGCCGGGCAGGAGTCGATGCAGGGGGCTCGGCGGCTTTCGACTTGCGGGTGTGCTTTTTGGGTTTTTGTTTTGCCATATTTGTAGTACCAAATGCCGGGTCACGACCCGGCCTACAACTACTTCTTTCTTCGTCGGGCCGAACCTTTTAATCCGGTTGTTTCTAAAATCGCCACTAAGAGCAAAACACATGCAACAAGCAATAGAACAATCGCGGCTCCGAATATGTTTACCTGATGCAGGAGCAGTGCGCCGAGGCCGCAGGTGGCGGTGGTCAGATAGATGGTGGCTACCGCTTGGGTTTTGCTCATGCCCAACTCGACCAGACGGTGCGAAAAATGGCTCTTGTCGCCTTCGAAGGGGCTGCGGCCCGCGCGGAGACGGATGAAAACCACGGTGGCCGTATCGTAAAGGGGCACGGCCAGCACGCAAAGCGGGGCCAGGATGGCGTGACTGGGTAGGTTATCGCCCGCAAACGTGGCCGAGAGCGTGGCCATGGCAATAAAATACCCGACCAGATAGCTGCCTGCATCGCCCATGAATATCCGCGCCGGCGGGCGGTTATGGATCAGAAATCCCAGCAGCGAACCGACCAGGACCAAGAGGAAACCGCCCACGAAAAGTTGCGGGCCGTTGGTTTCGGCCGCGGGCACTGTGAGCATCACGATGGCCAACATGGCGGCGGCTATGGCTGCCACGCCAGCCGGAAGACCGTCCAGGGTGTCGAGCATGTTAAAGGAATTTACCAGGCC
>CAZISU010000045.1:0-13252 GCA_964541935.1 uncultured Planctomycetaceae bacterium
TGGTCGGTGGCCCTGCCGCTGATCATGGCCCGCTTCCACATCTTCTCGCCGGGATCGGTTGTATTAACACCAATCCTTCTGCCTTTCGTGGCTGGAGCTTTGGCCTTTGGGATTTTTGTGCTGGCCTTTGGATGGCTGTTACCGCCGCTGGCAACGCTTGCAGCCATGCTTTGCGACTGGTGCTTGTTGTTCATTCAATGGCTGGTAAACACGGCCCACGCTTTGCCTGGCAGCCACATTTGGGTGACCGGGCCGGCCGACTGGTGGTTGACCGGGTTCTACGGCGGGCTGGGGTTGCTATTGGCCTTCCCGCGTCTGCGCCCCGGGCGTCGTTGTTTCTTCGGTTTGCTAACCGCTTGGATTGCCGTAGGTGTTGCGGTTTCTATGATTGGCCGCAATGATCGGCAGTTGGCCTGTACATGCTTGTCAGTCGGACATGGATGTGCCACCGTCGTCGAGTTACCCGATGGTCAAACCATACTATACGACGCGGGCCAGTTCACCTCTCCCGCCGCGTGCGCCCGCACGGTTGCCGGCTGTCTCTGGTCGCGTGGAATTACGCACCTCGACGCAGTGGTCATATCACATGCCGACGCCGACCATTGCAACGGCCTGCCGCAATTGATCGAAAAAATTCCGGTCGGCGCCGTCTATGTTTCGCCCCAGATGTTCGACGCGCCCGGCAGTTCGCTGCGTTCGCTGCAAGCATCGATCCGTGCGGCCGGCATTCCAATCCACTATTTGCAAGCCGGCGATCGGCTGGACAGAGAGCTTGGTCTCGACGAGTTCAACGAAGACGGACACAACGAAGAGGACCGTTGCCGAATCGACGTTCTACATCCCGCTGCAAGCGATATAAAACCTGAGAACGGTAAGTCCACCAAGGCCAAAAAACACGACAACTCCAATAGCATCGTTCTACTACTGAGCTACCAAGGGCGGCGGATTCTTTTGCCCGGCGACATCGAACCGCCCGGTCTGGGCGAGCTTCTGGCCCGAGAGCCGATCGATTGCGACGTTTTACTGGTGCCGCACCACGGCAGCGGCAACAGCAATCCGCCCGGTCTGGCCGCCTGGTGCAAGCCTGAAGTGGCCATCATCAGCGGCAGTTTGGCCCGCGCCGCCAACCAAACCGAAACCGCGTACAAAGCGGCGCGGCAAGTCTTCCACACCGGGCGTAACGGCGCGGTTCGAGTCGAGATCGACGACGGCCGCGTTCGGGCGAGCGGTTTTCTCGATAGTTCGCGACAAGCTCCCCAACATGCCATAAGCCCCTGAACAACAGCGTGGCACGCCCCCAAATAGAGCATCGCCCCTGCTTGACATCGCGGTTTACAACCATTTAAACTAAGCCTAACGTCCCATCGTCTTCCCACACATCACGGACCGTTTTAAAATCCGGCTGACCGATTGAAACCAAACACATTTCGGAGCATTGAAACCATGCGTACAAAATCCACCAATACAAAGGCCGATCACTCGCGTCGTACGTTCATGAAAAACACGTCCCTGGCCGCGGCGGGCATGGCCGCTATCCAGATGCCCTTTGCCGTAAAGGCACAGGCGGCTTCCGATGCCGAGATCCACATCGGCTTGATCGGCTGCGGCGGCCGCGGCACCGGTGCGTTGATGGACGCCTTGGGCGCCGCCACGAAAGTCATCTATCCACAGTCCGGCTACCACACCGAAAACGTGGCCGCAGGCGCTAAGGTCGAAAAGAAAAACATCAAAGTCGTCGCCCTTGCCGACCTGTTCGAAGACCGGTTGGAAAATTGCCGCAAGCAGCTCCACAAGCTGGGCGTCGATGTTCCCAAGCAGAATTGCTTCACCGGATTCGACGCATATAAACACCTCCTGGCGATCCCCAAGATCAACTATGTTATCCTGGCCACCCCGCCGCATTTTCGCCCAGTCCAACTCAAAGCGGCAATCGAGGCCGGCAAAAACGTCTTCGTGGAAAAGCCCGTGGCTGTCGACGCGCCCGGCGTGAGGACGGTCATCGAGGCCGGCAAACTTGCCAAGCAGAAAGGGCTCGGTATCGCCGCCGGTACGCAACGACGACACATGAAATGCTACCGTGAAACCATCAAACGTATCCAGGACGGAGCAATCGGGCGGATCACACACGCCAAGTGCTACTGGAACGGCGGCGAAATCTGGGTTATCAAGAAGAAGCCCGCATGGTCGGACCTTGAGTGGCAACTGCGGAACTGGAACTATTTCACCTGGCTCGGCGGCGATCATATCGTCGAGCAGCACGTACACAACCTGGACATCATGAACTGGGTTTTGGGCTCACATCCCATTAAGGCCGTTTCGGGACTTGGCGGACGACAGGTACGCACCAGCCCTGACAACGGTCATGTTTTCGACCACTTCGCCATCGAATACGAGTATCCCGACGGCGTCTCGATGTTCAGCCAATCGCGTCAAATCAACGGTTGCCAGAATATCGTGGGCGAAGAAATCGTGGGCACCAAGGGCAAGAGTAATTGCCGCAACCGCATCGTCCCCATCGAAGGTAAATCGTGGCGACACCGAGGCAAAGAAGGTAGCCCCTATAGGCTCGAACACGAGCATCTAATCGCCACCATCGGCAGCGGGAACCCAATCAATGAGGCCCAAGCCATCGCCGAAAGTACGATGACCGGCATCATGGGCCGCGAGGCCGTTTACAGCGGTCGCGCCTTAACGTGGGACGCCGCCATTAACGCCACCAGGCGATTGGGCCCCGAAATCTACGAGTTCGGCGACTATCCCACGCCACCGGTGGCCATGCCTGGCAAGTATAAAACCGGATAATAGCCCGTTGAAAAATGGTCTCGGGAGGGCGAAGCTCCTGCTGAGCCAAGTGTGGTTCGTGGCTCAGCAGGAGATTCGCCCTCCCGGCACCAACGTGTCTTATGGTGTAGCTTCCCAGCGGAAGCTCGTTTCGGGGATCGAGAGAATGAAGTCGGCCCCAAAGGCGGCGGCCGGGGTGGTGAACCCCGCCGCGGTCTTGCCGGCCAACGTTTTTTCCAAACACCCCAGCGCGGTTAGCGCGGTTAAATGATAGGCGCTGGGCGTGGTCAGGGTGGCCGCGGCCTCTTGGCCCCGCGCGTTATAAACGCAGCCCCAAAATGAGCCTTGCGGGATTGTGTCGGCGGGAGATTTCGAGCCTAGCATGAAGCGTCGCAGCACAGCCTGGGAGATCTTTTCCGGCAGGGGAGCCAGCAGATAATGGGCCCAGGATCCCATGCGACGCATCCATTTGATCGAACTTTCGTCCATGGCCACGTAGACTTCAATATCGAGAATTCCGGTCGAGTGCCATGCGGTGGCGATATCGCCCCAGGCCACGGTGGCCGTGTATCGCGTACCTTCGCGAAAGGGGACAAGTTTTGATTTCCAACCGTGCGGCACCTTTTCGATGCGGCCGTTTTTGCGTACGCGACCACCCTGGCCGAGACCTTCGAGCATCGTTCGCGCGGTGCCGCGGCTGATTGTGCCGGTCCCGCTAAAGGCCAGTTCCAGACGCTGGGCGTCGGGCAGACGCTGGGCCAGTTTCAGAGCCAGGCAATCGCTGGGAACTACATCGAAGCCGACCGCGGGTAGCAGTGTCACGCCGGCTTTTTGCGCCTGATCGCTGCGCTGGGCGGCCGCTTCGATTGCCGCGATCTCGCCGGTGATGTCGAGGTAATGCACGCCAGCGGCCATGCAAGCCTCGATCATGGGCACGGCCGTGGCCGAGAACGGCCCGGCGCAATTCAGCACGACGTCGACGTCTTCGATATGCCGCACAATTTCGTCCACATCATTGAGATCAAAATCGCGGCCAGGGCAGTCGAGACTCGGGCACAACTTGTCGAGACTCGCACGGTTCCTGCCCGCCAGGATCGGCGCGATGACACACAAATCGGACCTGTCCGCGTCTTGGCGTCGTCGTTGGAGTTCTTCGACGATCAAGCGGCCCGTGTGTCCGTAGGCGCCATAGAGAAGCCACTTGGGCGAAGACATTGTTTCACTTCAAGGAATGATACTGCTGGTTAGTCGCGTGAGGCGTGGAGTTTAACCCACGGCGTCAAACTTTTTGCCCAAGCACAGATCTTTGCTGAGCTGGGCCGCGTTTTCGAGCAGTTGATTCATGGCTTTGCCCTGCAGTTCCATATTGTCGAGGGCCTTGTCGGCCACGGCGGTTTGGATCTGCGTGGAAAGTGAGATATCTTTTGCCCGCATGACCGCTGTAATTGCCGGGTCCATGGTTCTATCTCTAGAAGTGTGAAAGCTCGCCCCTGGCCGTTATTCACTATATCGGCATTGTCCGGCCCGGTTCTTGCCGTGAAGCACATCAAGTCAAGACGTGAGGATTGTAGGGGTTAGTATTGGTAACGACCCTAAAAAAACACCCCACGCGGCAAGGCTCTTGCCACGTGGGGCCTTTTTAGTTCATTAAGTTACTCTTACCCGTTAGGGGAAGTGCATCTTGCAGCTTACTCCGCCGGCGGCCGGCAGATAGGCGTTGTGGACGTAGTCCGCCACCATGCGGTGAGCGCTAAATCGCCATGCCAGCGAGGCGATGGAGTTCATCATGCGTTTGACCCAAGCCAGCGGGATGCCGTCGATGTTCTGGTCGTAGTAGAGCGGAATGACTTCCTCTTGCAGCACCCGATAGAGTTCCTCGCCGTCGCGTGCGTCGGTGATCGAGTCGTCGACGTGCTGATGTCCGCAGCCGATGCCGAAACCGTTCGAGCCATCGTAGCCCTCGGCCCACCAACCGTCGAGGATCGAGAGATTCAAGGCACCGTTAAGCACGGCTTTCTGGCCACTGGTTCCGGAGGCCTCTAGTGGGCGTCGCGGATTGTTGAGCCAAACATCGACGCCCTGGATGAGGTGGCGGCAGACGTTAATATCGTAGTCCTCGACGAAGGCTATCCTGCTGGCGAAGCGCGGATCGTGACGCAGGTTGGCGATATTTTTGATCAACTGCTTGCCCGGTTCGTCGGCCGGGTGCGCTTTGCCGGCAAAGATAATTTGCATCGGCCGCGCGGGATTGTTGACCATCTTGTCCAACAGGTCCAAGTTGTTCAGCAGCATGTTCGAGCGTTTATACGTGGCAAAACGTCGCGCGAAACCGATTGTCAGCACGTTGGGATCGAGCATATTCCGTGCTGCTTCGACGGCCTCGTCACTCTCGCCGCGACGGCGACACTGCCGGCTGATGCGTCGTCTCACAAACGCCAGCAGGAAGTTTTTCAGGGTGTGGTGGGTTTCCCACAATTCGCCCGGGTCGACGTCGTGGATTCCCTGCCAGACATCCGCTTCGCCCATTTGCTTCATCCAGTCGGCCGAGAAATGCCGGTCGTAAAGCTGTTGCATTTGCCATGCGAGCCAACTCTGGACGTGGACGCCGTTTGTAATGTGTCCGATGGGAACTTCTTCTTCCACACGCCAGGGCCACAAGTGTGCCCACATGCGGCGGCTGACATAGCCGTGCAAGTTGCTGACCGCGTTCGCTCGGCGCGAAAGCTTCAGGGCCAGAACGGTCATGCAGAAGGTTTCGTGTTCGTTTTGCGGCTCTACGCGGCCGAGCCCCATGAGTTGCTCGAACGAGATTCCCAGTTCATCTCGCAGGGGCCCGAGGTGCTCTTCAATCAGCCCGGCGTCGAAACGGTCATGCCCGGCCGGGACGGGGGTGTGGGTAGTGAAGACCGTGTGCTGGGCCACCTCGCGGAGGGCTTCGTCAAAGCCCATGCCGTCGTCGGTCATCCGCTCGCGAATGGCTTCGAGCGTGGCGAATGCGCTGTGACCTTCGTTCAGATGGAAAACGCCCGGCGTGATGCCCAACGCCTTGAGCGCGCGGATGCCTCCCACGCCAACTACCAGTTCCTGACGGATGCGGGTACGGGTGTCGCCGCCGTAAAGACGCGACGTTAGTTCGCGGTCCTCGGGGCTGTTGCCCTCCACGTCGCTGTCGAGCAGATAGAGCTTGATGCGTCCCACGCGTATCAGCCATACCTTTATCAACAGCTTGCCGGCGCGGGTTTCGACCTCGATCATAATCGGACGGCCGTCTTTTCCGCGCGCATGTTCCATGGGCAGGTTCTCGACCTTGGTGTCGATATACTCTTCCTGCTGGAATCCGTTCATGTCCAGGTGCTGTTTGAAATAGCCCTGGTCGTAGAACAGGCCAATGGCCACCAACGGGACGCCCAGTCCGCTGGCCGACTTGATATGGTCGCCCGAAAGGACTCCTAAACCGCCCGAATAGACGGGCACGGATTCATGCACGCCGAATTCCAGCGAAAAGTAGGCGACAGGCTTGGAGCCCAGTACGCCACAATGCACGTGCCCCCACTCGGTGGTTTCCGAGACGTATTCCTTTAGTCTGCGGAAGGCGTGGTTAATCCTGGTAAACAGGACAAGCTCTGCGGCCCGCATGTTCAGCCGTTCGGGCGTGAATTCGGCCAGCAATGCAATTGGGTTATGGTCGAGCTGCCTCCAGCGAATCGGGTCTAGATCGCGGAAGAGGTTTATGACTTCGGGCTGCCAACTCCACCACAGGTTTCTGGCTAGCGACATGCATTTGTCGTACAGATCTTCGGGGGAAAGACCGGCCGGCGTCATAAGCCCCCCCGTCGATGAAGATGTTGGTATTGTGTCCATCTTGCTCATGCTTACCTCTTGTTACAACTCGACTTCCACCTGTTAGGAATAAAAAAGAGCACGACTAAAAACGGTCCCTTTTTAACAGGCCTCAAAAGCCCCGCGAATTATATCTGGCAAAAACATGTGGGGCGAGCCCAATGTATTACCCGACTTCAATGTGTATCGGCTAAGCACATCAGGAAGAAATAGACAACTGAGCAATTTACCCAACCATTGTGTTATTGCCCTATTTTGCGTACAGTACTAAGTTTAACGTTTCCCCCTCTAAAACCACCAAAAGGAGCTACTTAATAATGGTAGACGAGCATAAAGTTGAGGTTCACTGGCACGAGCACGCCGTTTCACGAGAAGAGCGCGAGCAACTCAATGGGCACAAGGGATGTGTTGTATGGTTCACCGGACTGAGCGCCTGCGGTAAGAGCACGATTGCCAATATTGTCGATCACAAGCTTCACAAGGCAGGCATCCGAACCTTTGTTCTCGATGGCGATAACATCCGACACGGACTGAACGCGGCACCCGGTATGCTCAAGGATCGGCACGGCGAGGACTTTGCTAAGCGTTTTGGTCTTGGTTTTTCGGCCGAAGACCGCGAAGAAAACATTCGCCGCATCGGCACCGTAGCCGGGCTGTTTTCCAGCGCGGGCGTTGTTGCGCTGACGGCCTTTATTAGTCCCTATCGAATTGACCGCGACCGGGTTCGCGAATCATTGCCCGCGGGAGACTTCATTGAGATCCTGGTCGATGCCCCTCTAGAGGTTTGCGAAGAGCGGGATCCCAAGGGCCTCTACAAAAAGGCCCGAGCCGGCGAAATCAAGGGCTTTACAGGCATAGACGACCCTTACGAAGCGCCCGAGAAAGCTGAAATCGTGCTCGATGCCGGCACTAAAACGGCCGATGATTTGGCCGATGAGGTGATCGCCTACTTGAAGTCGGCGGGCAAGATTTAGTCCCGTCAGTAAGCCAAATTTTTTTTCGCAGACATGCTCACGATTTTCGTGGGCATTTTTTTAATGCAGTGGACACCTCGTGGCGATTGCCGAGAGTGAGGTTTTCGATTAGGAAAATTATGATCGCGAAAAACCACGCGAAAATTACCCCCATGGGCACCATCTCATTTTAACGCCTTATTTTACCCACAGTAACAGTGTGGCTTCTCCGGGAAGTAACGAATTGTTTGAATATGATTTTGGTACGTTTAATGGAAAGGGGGTTGACTTTGCTACGAAGCCGGGACACAATTCACGCGTGTAGGGGAGCTTCTTATATACGATCCCGGTCGAACGGGTCACAAGATTGCTTTCAACAAATTAATAGCGGGAAAGCAGCCAGGGCGGAGTAGTCATATGGGGTCAGCCGAACGCCGGGCCGATCAGTTCTCGGCAGTTTGGACGATCCCCTTAGCGTAAGTAAACCTAACCAAACGGCAAAGGTTCGAAAGGTTGGGAGTTCGCTTTGGTGTTGAGCGCTAATCGCGAAAAGGTTGGTTCCATGGAAGGAGCATCAATTCATACGGCGAAAGTCGGTCATCAAGACATGCGGGATCTCGCCCAGGCGGCGCTGCTCGCGAGTTCAGTTTACGACTTGCGCGATTTGCAGGTTGAACGACGCAATGGAAGCTTGGTGATTTTCGGCTCGGTGTCGCGATTTTATCATAAACAATTGGCACAGGAGCTGGTTTTGGGAATTTCACGCGAGATTAAGGTAATCAACGAGATTTACGTGCTCTACCCACCGCGCTAAAAAATCAACAAGGCCGAAAAACAACAAAACTCTGACGTACATTGAAGTAGTCTACAGGAGACGCACATAAGACTCATGGAAGAACGATTGAACGAGATTACACAACGATTTGACACGACAGATAATCCTCTGCCGGAAACTCTAGCCGAAGCCGAGCAATTGGCAGCCTCGATCGAGCGCGCCGTGCGGCGAGAGACGGCAGGCGGTGTGCGCAACCTTCGCGTTGAGGTCAAACGCGGCGGGGTCATTCTCGAAGGACGTTGCGAGACCTTCTATTGCAAGCAATTGGCACAACACGCTGCCATGAATCTCTCGCACGACCCGCTTACAAACCAGATCAGGGTTTCCTGAACGGCTTCTTAAACGGTTTCTTCTTAAACGATTTTTTCTTGAAGGGCCTTTTTTTGGCGGCTTTCTTCTTAACCGGTCTGGGGATGGGCGATTTTTTCTCGCCGCGGTCGTTTTCACGGGAGATCTGTAAGATTACGCTTTCGCTGTCCATACCCTCAGTCTTGTAAGAAACCAAGCGCCGCAAGTGCAGGGACTTCAGCAATCCGTGGTGGCGGGCTTCACCGCGTTCTTCGACCCAGGCGGGGCCCTTCACGATCAGTAGACGTCCGAACGACGAGCGGTGGGAGCGGAACCAGGTTAACAGTTTTTTCAGGCGGGCCACGGCACGGATCGTCAGTGAGTCGAATTGGGACCGCTTAAGAATCTCTTCAGCCCGATCGTGTCTGACCGAGATCGGCAACTCGAGTTGCTCGACAATGTCTTCGAGCACACGGGCCTTCTTGCCGATCGATTCGCTCAGCGTGATTTGCAGGTCGGGGCGGATAATGCCCAATACGATGCCGGGCACACCGCCGCCGCTACCGACGTCGAGCACACGTTCGTCGGCGTTGAGCAATCCGGCCAGCATCAGGGTGTCGGTAACGTCGCGGTCGACAAATGTCTGGAAGTCGGTATGTCGAGTAAGGTTAATCTTCTCGTTCCACTGCCAAACCAGCTCACAGTATCGCTCAAGCAGCCCGACTTGTGCTTCGGGCAATTCAATTTTCCGCAAGACCAGCGCTGCGGCTAGCGATTTTTGTTGATCGTCCATGTTGTGCTACTTATGGTCATTGGTAATAGAATTTGCGCAACTAGTCATACGGCTACCCCCCCACTCTGGCGGGAAAGTCTACGTATTTCCCCTCACGTTCCGTGGTTCAGAATTGCATTCCGTGCTGGAAAAGGCTAGCATAAAGATCGCGGACAACAACCCCCCCTCTTCCGCATGACCAGTGTGGAAGGAATTTCACCCCAGGAGGATTCCTCGATGTCTCAATCTTCGTCACCATCCCAATCACCCCCATCCCAGCCACCCGTGAACCAGTCGCTTGGCAGACGCGACGTATTGAAAACGGCCGCGCTGGCCGGTGCCGGTTTCTGGCTCACTGGCAACAGCCGTTCGCTCGCCGACGATAACAAGAGCAAGTCACCCAACGAGAAGCTTAACCTTGCGATAATCGGTTGTGGCGGCCGCGCGCGGGGCGTAATTGGCGGCATGAAGGGCGAGAACTTCGTGGCGTTGTGCGACGTCGATGATAATCGGGCCGCGGCTACATATAAAGAGTATCCCAAGGCCGCGCGGTTCCGCGATTTCCGCAATCTACTGGACAAGATGCACAATAAGATCGACGCGGTCGTGGTCAGTACGCCCGACCATACCCACGCATTTCCAAGCCTGATGGCCATGCGGATGGGCAAGCATTGTTATTGCGAGAAACCGCTGGCCCACACTGTCGGCGAAACACGGGCCATGATCGACACGGCCAAGAAGCATAATCTGGTCACGCAGATGGGCACGCAGATCCACGCCGGCGACAACTATCGACGCGTGGTCGAGTTGGTGCAAGGCGGAGCGATCGGCCCGGTCCGCGAGGCTCACGTTTGGAGCGCCGCCAAGTACCACGGCGGCACTCGCCCCACCGGCTATCCGCCCACACCCGAAACCTTGGACTGGGATCGCTGGGTGGCCGGCTCCAAATACTTCCCCTACGATCCGTCCTATGCTCCTTTCAAGTGGCGTAACTGGTGGGCATACGGCAACGGCTCCTTGGGCGACTTCGGCTGTCACTTCGGCGACCTGGCCTTCTGGGCACTGAAACTGCGTCATCCCACGACCATCGAGGCCGAGGGCCCGCCGCTGGATGCCTACAGCACGCCCGAGTGGCTCAAGGTTCGCTACGCCTATCCGGCCCGCGGTGATATGCCGGCGCTGAATCTGACTTGGTACGACAGCGGCAAGAAACCGCCGTTTTTGGCCGACAAGAAGATCCCCAACTGGAACTCGGGCGTGTTGTTCATTGGCGACAAGGGCATGCTGCTGGCCGACTACGGACGCAAGGTACTTATGCCCGCGGAAAAATTCGCCGACTACAAGGCTCCCGATCCGACTATTCCAAAATCGATCGGACACCAACAAGAATGGCTGGCGGCCTGCAAGAACGGCGGCCCCACCACGTGCAACTTCGACTACTCCGGCACGCTGACCGAGGCCGTCCTGCTAGGCGCCGTCTCGTACAAGACCGGCAAGAAAATCGAGTGGGACGCAAAGAACCTCAAAGCGACCAACTGCCCCGAGGCCGACAAGTTTATTCATAAACAGTATCGCGAGGGATGGGATCTTTCCTGACGTTCGACTAACGTCGAAGTCATTGAGAGAGACCGCTCGGTTGAAATTTACAAACAGGGTCGTGAGCTTGGGTGCTTGCGGCCCTGTTGTTGTGGTCATGCATACTAATCGCGAGGCGCAGCAGGCTAACGGTAAACACTCTTCAATCTACCTAAGCCTCCCAGGTTTGCATTTTACTGGCGACGGCAACATTACTGCCCAGATTCTTGCAATTTTCCCCGCCCAAGTTTGCATAATCCGTACAATCTACCGCGGACTCATCTTGGCTTGCATGGGCAAGGTTTGCTATAGTCTCGCCTCTTCATAGTGCGACCGAAGTCGTAACCGTGCAAGGAAGTTCCCCCTGCAAGAGAAACATTACGGTCTTGAAAGCTAATACTTCAAGACCTCTGCGAGGTAAACCATGGCGACAAACGGACTTCGAGCTAGAGTTCTGCTGGTACTGCTCTGCTGTACAATCGCGGTCGGCACACTTGGATGCAGCAACGGGTTCAGCCTGGTAGATACGGGTTCCATTTTCCAGATGCCCTGGCAAGAGACGCCCGACACGATGGCCGGTGTGGTTCCGCCTCACGAGCGAATGGCCGAGCTACGCAAAACTGCCGAGAGTGGGCGGAGCCTTAGTCCGAGCGAACGGGAGACGCTTTCGCAGCGTCTGGCCGCAGAAATTCGCAACGAAAGCGACCCTTTGATTCGCCTTGAAATCGTACGTGCGATTTCGGTTTGCGAAACTCCCACGTCGGCCTCGGTTCTCGAAGCAGCGTTGGGCGATTCCTCGTCTGATGTTCGAATCGCGGCTTGCCAGGAACTCGGCCACCGTGGCGGCAGCGAGTCCGTGCGACTGTTGAGCAAAACTCTGGCCAGCGATGTTAACGCCGACGTCCGCTTGGCAGCCACGCGGGCCTTGGGCGAGACGGGCGATCAAAACGCGGTTGCCGGCCTGGGTGTCGCCCTGGAAGACGGCGACCCGGCCATGCAGTACAGGGCTGTCATGTCCTTGAAAAAAATCACCAACGAAGACTTCGGCAAGGACATCGGACGCTGGCGGCAATATGCCAAGGGCGAAAAACCCGCCCCTGCCGAGCCGACTTCCATCGCCGACCGTTTTCGTGAGCTATTTTAATCATTATACTGTTTGATAACCGAAGCGAGGCACTCCGATGCCCAAGCAAGTAATTCTCGACGTTGACCCGGGTATCGACGATGCCATGGCTATTTGCATGGCACTGTTCGATCCCAGCATCGAGGTCGTGGCCATCACGGCCGTGGGCGGGAATTGCCGGCCCGAACAGGCAACGCGAAACGTTCAAGCGATTATCGAGCAACTCGACCCGCCGCGCTGGCCTCGCATCGGGGCCGCATCGCTGCCCGACAACGACCTGCCGGTCGACGGTCGACATCTTCACGGTGCCGACGGGCTCGGCGGCGCGAATTTCGAAGTGGCCGAACTGCTTTCACGCCACCCTTCGGAAAAGGTCATTTCCGACGCCGTTCGCGCGGCGCCCAACGCGGTAACCATAGTCGCGCTGGGACCGCTTACGAATATCGCCCGAGTTTTCCAACGCGACCCGGAGCTGTCCTCGCTGGTGGGCCAAATCGTCATGACCGGCGGCACCGTTTCGGGCCCCGGCAACATTACACCGGCGGCCGAGTTCAATATTTACTGCGACTCAGAGTCGGCCCGGGCCGTGTTCCGCTCGCCGTCGACGAAAACTCTCATACCGCTGGACCTCACCAACCAGATCGAGCTGAGCTTCGATCTCTTGAACCAATTGCCCGACGAAACCACCCGCGCCGGCGCGTTCTTGCGTAAGATCCTTCCGCCGGCCTTCCGCGCGTATCGTCAACAGTTCGGTCTCGAAGGTATCCACGTCCACGATTCCATCGGCCTGATGGCCGCCATTCACCCCGAACTCTTTACCACCGAAGAGATGGCCGCGGACGTGGAGACCATGGGCGAGTTGACGTCCGGGGCCACGATCTTCGACCGCCGCCGCGTGCCTGCCTGGCGACACAATATGGAAGTGGCCGTCGACATGGACAAGCCCAAGGTGATCGAAAAGATCATCCGCGCCCTGGGCGGAATTCCCAACGGTTGAGCATTTTTGCCGCTTGCCACTTGACTCTCCCCTTGGGGCTTGTTGATTTACTGCTCCACAATTTGCGGTATCCGTTCTTGGTGCTGGG
>CAZISU010000046.1:0-11441 GCA_964541935.1 uncultured Planctomycetaceae bacterium
AATCTAGGCAAACCAATCTCTTGGTGTACCCTCAATTGCGATTTGCGGCACTAGCTGCGTCCCCGTTTCGATTCCCTGGATAAACTAGCTGCGTCCCCGTTTCGATTCTGCGACCGCTCGCTATCGTAGCCAGCATCGGCGGTCAAGGTGTCCAGTGAAACACGTGTAAGGGCCTGATCGAGAGCTTTGCGAAAGTGTTTGATGTCCGGCCCTGGGCCACGTGCGGGGACTACCGCCAAGATCATATGGCTGGCACAATCATAGAGAATGCCGGCCTTGGGAAATCGCTTATAGGTGATCTTTTGCCAGCTTTTTCCGCCTGTGGAGTGTCTTTTGACGTAGTAATTGCTGGCGTGTCGCGTTTCCAATCCGGTTCCGTCCACGGCCGCCAGATCCACACGACGACGCATGGTCCCATTGGCTATGGCCGCGTGAGTAGTTTCATCCAACAGACGACCGGCCGGTCGAAAGAGCAGCAATCGGTCGGCCGCTTTCTGGAACGTGGTGAAGTGCGGTATCTGTTCCAGTTCGATGGCGTTGGCGAGTTGATCGGCGTCTTTCAGCAGAGCCGTGAGCTTGCGATAGTCGAGTCTAAGGAATTCCTTCAGCACCAAACACGCGAAGAGTTGATGCTGTGTGAACTTCTTGGGGCTGAACTTATGGCTGAACTCCGGAAGCGCGCTCTTGGCAACGCCCCACGCAGTCAGCAACACCTTCCTTGGCGATTTGCACGTCCTGCTCATACATATACATACGCACATGAATCGCCAGGATTTCGATGTTTTCTACAGAGCAGGATAAGTCCAATTAATCGCGATTCCGCGACCTTTCGCTGGACCTGAAAGTGGACTTGAGTGAGATAATTGGGCCTCATCCCCTGGCATGCTTCCAACGGTCAGTTCTCGGTTTCTCGGTCATCTTCAAAGAACGTACCGGGGTATTTGGCTGAGAACCTCACGCGCACAGTCAGGTGGCTCTTGTTGTTCTCGTACCATTGCATTGCGTTCTTGACAAATTCCGCATCGTCCTTGCCGGGAATGTCGAAACCTTGGAAACCGTCCCGAACAATCTCTGCAATGTCGTGTCGCACTTCCGGCACCTTGCAGCGAGAATAGGCCTCGCCAAGAATCAAGATGGGATCTTTTAGGGTGTTCTTGGATAAATGTAACAGGGCATACGTTGTGGTCATCTCCGCATAAAGATAAATCGGAAAACGCGTCGAGAACAGAGTTACGAGACTGTCCCTATCTCCGGCGTGGATGAACTTTCTCACCATATGCTGAAGTACGTTGATCTCAAATGCGTTTGGATCTTTCTCATGAACGGGCAATGTGTCACACGTAGCCGCCAAGCAGCGCATGTCGGCAGTCGAGAGATTGTCAAGAATCTTTTGTTGCATCTCATTCAGGTTCTCGTTCTTCCTTCCCCATGTTTGGGTGGGAGTCTTAAGAAGTTCGTCCCACTGACGCTTCAAGGTGAGCATTCTAGGCGAGTTCCACGATGTTATTGGCTCCTTCGTACACGATGAAAAAATGACAGACATTATTACCACCCCCAAAAATGCGATGTAGAAAGTGAGTCGTTTCATTTCACACTCCTCCATAGATAGTAGTTGTATACTGCCCGGCGCTTATGGCGCGGCGCCGGTTCGATAGTCAAATATCTTCTGGCCGAGTTTCGAGATTGAAACGCGGGACGCAGCTAGTTTTTGATGAGGTAGTGCGGCACGTTTTAAGCGTTCAATCATCGAACGACTGGCGGCGGCCTTGCTTCTTTTGGGCTAGGCGTTTCTTTGCGTCTAGACGTCGGCCGGCCGATGCGCGGCTGGGCTTGGTGGGGCGGCGGACTTTGGGGACGATGGCGGCCTCGGCCAGCATGGCTCTGAGCTTTTCGAGGCAGTCGGCTACGTTGCGGCCCGCGTCGCGGAAACGCTGGCTGGTGATGAGAAAGTCGCCCTCGCCGGTGAACCGGCGGCGATGTTTGGCCAAAAGCCGACGCCGCACGGCCTCGGGCAACGTGGGGCTTTTAACCACGGCCCAGCGGAGCGTGGCCTTGGTGTTGAGCTTGTTGACGTTTTGCCCCCCGGGCCCCGAGCTGCGGGCGAAGGTGAATTGGAATTCTTTGAGGGGGATTTTTAGTTTGTCGTTGACTACTAGCATTGGAGGTGTGAGGTGTCAGGTGTCAGGTGTGAGGTGTGAGGTGTGAGGGTGATGGATTGGTGTAGAATTCCTGCTTGAGGCAAGAGTAGTCTCCCCGCCTCACGCGGAGCGTGAGGAGTACGGAGGAATGTTGCTTGTGCTTCTCGAAACGGGTGCGTCGCGGACGCACCCTACTTCTACTGCTGAATGGTGCGTGCAAGCACGCACCCTACAGTTTAGCCTGATCTATACGGTCGTGCCAATCAACTCTTCCACTGCCGTTTTGGAGTGTTCTATGATTGTCTGGTAGTCGACGTGTTCGAGTTCCTCGCCGTGCAGTTCCACGTCGTAGTAGCCGTCGTATCCGGCCGAGGCCAGGGCTTCGACAATCGGGCCCAAGGGCACTATGCCTGTGCCCAGTTGGCAGCGGTTCTGGTCACCCTGGGGCGATTGTTTGCCGTCGGCCAACTGTACCAGGGCCAAATGCGGCACGATGCGGGGAATGAGTTCGATAATGTCTGCGTCGAAGCCGAAGTGATAGGTGTCGAGCACCATTTTTACCCGCGGCGAGCTGACTTCTTCCAACAGGGCCAGGGTTTCCTGGACGCTTGTGAGGAACGTCCATTCGGTGGCACAGCCGGGGTGCATGGGCTCGATTGCCAGGGTCACGTCGGAGTCGGCCGAGGTCTGCAAGATTTCATCCAGAGCACCGCGGATCAACCGCCGGGCGTGGTTGGCCGTGTGTCCGCCGCGTCCGCCGCTATAGACGACCAGGCAGGCGGCCCTCATGGCAGCGGCCGTCGCGACAGCTTCCTTGGCGTCTTCGACCGCATCGCGATAGGAGCGGCCGTCGTTTCCGGTGAACCCACCCGCCCAAAGCAGATTGGAAACCGACATGCCGGTCTCTTGCAAAAGTTCGATGCCCTTGGCTTCGCCGAAATCGGAGAGTTTTTGCCGCCAGACGCCAATGGCATTGATACCGGCCGCCGAGTAGGCAAGTACGTCTTCCTCGAACGACCAACGTAGCGAGGTCGTCTCGTTTATCGAAAGCGAAACCATCCGATATTGCTCCCTGGCGGTATTGTGATAACGCGGGGACGAGCCCTGCGGCTAAGTAAGTAAGACTAAGTAAGTAACGTGGGGACGAGCCCCGCCGCTAACATTGTGGCGGCAGCCCCCTATCGCGAGTGGCATGAAAGGGCCTGACGGGCCCCAATGGACGTAGTATGGACCATTCGGGTCCGCCTGTAAAGCCGCAATCGAGCAACTGGACTTGACCCCATGGCGTTGGACGACAACACTACCAGTCCCGCATTATGAAGATATTTAGCCGATACGTACTGATTGAACTGACCAAGTGGTTTTTGGTCTCGCTGACGGCCCTGACGCTGATCATTGTGATTTTCGGGGTCAGTCGGGAGGCGATCCACCGCGGATTACCCCCCGCTCAGGTGGCAATGCTGGTTCCATACACCTTGCCGTCCGCGCTGCGCCTTTCCATACCCGGCACACTGCTGCTGGCCGCTACGTTCGTTTTCGGCCGCATGGCCAGCTCGAACGAGATTGTGGCCATCAAGTCGATGGGGATTTCGCCGATAACCATTCTGTGGCCGATGTGGGCGTTGGCTTTTGTGCTGAGCGTGGCCACCGTTTTTCTCAACGACGTGGCCGTCTCCTGGGGCCGAAACGGAATGCAGCGTGTGGTCGTCAACGCGGCCGAGGACATCGCCTATGGGATGTTGAGAACGTCAAAGTGCTACAAGTCGCAGTACTTTGAAATTACCGTCAAGGATGTGGAGGGCCGCAAGCTGATCCGGCCGGTGATCGGGATCAAGGGCCATGGCGATTCTCCCACGGTGACGATCATGGCCCGCGAGGCCGAATTGCGCAGCGATTTAGAAAACGGGCTGTTGAGTATCTTGTTGCAAGACAGCACGATTGAAATGGAGGGCGGTTTCTTCGTGGACCACCCCGGCACGATGGAGCGCGTGATTCCGCTGGACGAAGCCAGCCGGGCGGGCGCCATCTCCAAGGTTCCCTCGCGGATGCGGGTGGGCGAACTTTCGGGTGAGATCGTCAACCAAAAGGCCAAAATAGACCAGTTGGAAAACAATATGGCCGCCAAGGCTGCCAGCCAAATGCTCGGAGGCGACTTCGACGAGTTGGCCGGCGCGGAGTGGAAAACAGACGACCGCGTACTTGCCGATGCCAACAAACTTTTGCATCGCTTACAGGCCGAGCCGTGGCGGCGTTGGGCCGACGGGTTCTGCTGCCTGTGTTTCGCCTGGATCGGCGCGCCGATGGCCATCCGTCGCCGTAACAACGACTTTCTGACCAGCTTCTTCCTGTGCTTCATGCCGATTCTGCTGGTCTACTATCCGCTGTTGGTGTGGAGCGTCGACGGCGCCAAAAGCGGCGATCTGCCAAGCTGTTCGGTCTGGCTCGGCAACCTCTTGTTGGTCGTGTGGGGCGGCTGGTTGTTGCGAAAAGTTATTCGGTATTGAGCAATACTAGACCATGAAGCTCACCGCAAGACTACTAATGGCGGTCGCTCTAACGCAGTTTGTTGCCGTGCTGTGCGGGGCTAACACTCGAGAAAGGTATGTGCCTCCACATTGGTTACGTCAAATGGCCGATCTTTTTGGATCTCGGTGCCGTGGGCTTGTTTATAGCTGGCTCGAAGGTATCCAATGGGAGCCGACCAGGACAGATTGTTGCGGCGCTGTTGAGCCTTATCTACACCCTCCCCGCCGTGTATTTGCTCACCATGGTGACTATACATCAAATCGATCCGACCTGGCGTCTACTGTTTGTCTTGATCGTGGGAATCTGGAACGCCACGAATCTGGTATTGCTGTTTTACCTTTGCGATCTCAAGTCATGCCTGCCGCGTTATTCACTAAGAACGCTTTTGATTATCGTGTTGCTGGTGTCGGTCGGCCTCAAGGGTCTTCTCTGGATATACGAAGCAGGACAGCCCCCGCCCTTTGCCTCTGTCACCGCAATCGAACAACAATATGAGCCGCAACTCATCCACTTGCGAAAACTTGCATCGGCGAAGCCTTGGCCTGCAAATGCTGCAGGTTGCAACAATCCGATCAACTTAGAACTGTTCGGTCCTGAAGAGATTCTCACGGCCGGCATCGAGCCAATTTCCGATACACTCGGACAGTCCTTTGGCAGTACACAATTGAAACAATACTCGACACCATGGAAGCAGCGCTCAGGGAACACTCTATTCAGAACAGCAGGAGTCGAGCAACCTGTTGTGTCCCTTTGGGACCAACAAAACGCGGACGGACAACAGCTTCAGGTGGTAATCTACGAAAACATAGTGATCGACACCAATGGAAGACAGGTGAAATACTATATTGAATTCGACCTCGAACAACTTCGCAAGGCTAACCCGTCAGTCACCGAATGAACCTCTTCTCATAATCGTTGACTCTGGCCGTCTCGCACGGTTGCCTACTGCTGATCGATTTTAGCCCCAGCCGATTTATCATCCGTGGCCGCCTTGTCGCTTTTGCTTTTCTCGCCGCGAAGATCCCAAGCGGTGAGCCAACGGGTGTCTTTCCGCTGCATGTCGAAGTTGTCCTCGAGCCGCTGGGCCATGTCGGGGAAGTGGCCCGCGCCGTAGAAGATGGCGATTTTCTTTACGCCCGCGGCAAGCTGAGCCTTGAGCACTTTGAGGGCCACCTTGTTGCGTTCGGTAATCAGAGTCGAGCCGTTGGGACCGTCGATAACGGCCATGGCCCCGCCCATGTCCTGGAACTGGCCGGCCATCACGCGTTTGAGCGCCAGGGCCCGATTCTTGTCGAACAAGGCCATCAGCAACTGTGCGTCGCTGGTGCTGGAATTGCCGGATTGCGTCATGGCATAGCCTAGCGAGCGGAGGAACATGCCGAAGAAACTCTCGCCGCGGTCTTTCATGGACTTGCTGAACTCCGCGGGCGACATGTCGGCATGAACGAAGTTCTTGCTCTGGTAGTCGACGCCGTCCAATTGGTATTCGAGTTCGAGCATCTTTGTCATCATCTTTTGGATGGAAGCCACGGGGTGTTGGCTTTTGCCTTCGCTGCTCTTGGGTATGGCAGCGTCTTTGGGGGCCACCATTTCGAAGAGAACCACGTCGTAGGCGGCGAACTCGTTGTTGAGGCGGTCGTAATATTCCGGCTCGCCGACATGCACCGCGCCGATAAGGTCCACGACGGTCGGCTTAGCGCCGGGCTGGGGCGATACCTCGGTGAAGCGGACAATCGCCACTTCCAACGCCAAGGGCCGGCCTTGCTCGTCTTTGCTGAGGCGCAGGTATTGCTGGGCGTCTTTTTGCACGGCGGCTTTTTTGGCAGCCGCCGTAGACTTCGGAGTCGACTTTAGAGCCGTGTCCGCGGCCAGACTGCTCGACACCAGGGCGATCAAGCCGATCAACAAGATTGCCAATAAACGGGCCGCCAACCCGCTACGGCCCATGCTCGACGCAAATCTCTTCTCGCTCATCTGGTAATCCTCCATCTGGCAATCCTCACTATTCATGAAAGTCCCGTGTCTACCTTAATTTTACAATGCGCACGTCATCCTACCAACCGTAGGGTGTATCCTCGGCACAAGATGAACTACTGGAGAATATCATGGCTGGGAAGGTAATGTCCTATTATATTTTACTGAATTTTCGTGTTTTGCGGATTTGACATCTGGTATACCAAGGCGGATTATTCATGAACTGGTGTTTTCGCTTGAAATACTAAGCGCGAAGCGCAAGCGAGGGTCGTGGCCGCTACTCCCCTAGAGGGAGATTGGCGAGGACGTATCACCGATGGACATCCTGGTATTACTATAATACAAGAAGGGAAAGTTTATATTCACGCGCGAATGGCGCAAACGCGGCATTGCAATTGCGCGGTTTTACGGGAAGATATGAGCCATGCCAGAACCGCCAAGAATTGCCTTGCTTGTTCAATCGGCCATGGAACATGGCCGCGGACTGCTGCGTGGCATCGGCTCTTACATCCAATCGCACGGACCCTGGACGGTGTTCCATCGCGTGGGACTAATACCGCAGCAATTGTCGCCCCAACTTCGCAAGTGGAATCCGCACGGAATTATTGGCCAATTCGATACTCCGCAAGTTCTGCGCCAAGTACGGCGTCTGGGCGTGCCTACCATCGATCTCTTCGGTCTGCATCCCTGCCAGGGCATTCCCCGCTTTCCCGTCGATAACGCCGCGACGGCGATCATGGCGGCCGATTATTTTCTCGAATTGGGCTACCGCAACTACGCCTATTGCGGCTTCGAAAAATTGCACTATTGTCGCCAACGCCGCGACGCCTTTGTCGACTATCTGCAGCAACAAGAATGCACAGTCGAAATTTTCAAAAACAGGTCGAGCAGCAATTCCTCTAATACTTTTGAGGTCGAGACCAGCGGGCAATTCGACATAGCACGCATCGGGTCTTGGTTGCAGTCCTTGCCCAAGCCGCTGGCGCTAATGGCCGGAACCGACATGCGGGCCATCCAGGTTCTCGAAGCTTGCCGCTTGCACCACTTGAAAGTGCCCCAGGAAGTTGCCGTCTTATGCGTGGGCAACGACGAAGTGCTCTGCAATCTGACGAGTCCGCCGCTAACGAGCATCGCGCTCCGCTCCGAACAGATCGGCTATCAGGCGGCCGCCTTGCTCGATCAAATGTTGCGCGGGAAAAAACCACCCCACAGCGAGATCGTCACGGGCCCACTATGTGTCGTCTCGCGAGAATCCACCAACCACCTGGCCATAACCGATCCGCAAGTGCATGAAGCCTTGCTCTATCTGCGCGAACATCTTGCACATAATGTCGCCATCTCCGCCTTGGCCAAGCACGTTGGCATCTCGCCCAGCACGTTACAGCGGCGCTTCGTTCAGGCCCTGGGCCGCTCTCCCCGCGATGAACTGATTCGCCTGCAACTCGCACGAATCGAAGAACTCTTGCGAGACATGAACTTTTCTTTAGCACGCATTGCCGAACTGACGGGCTTCAACTACGCAGAATGCATGATGAAGCTCTTCAAACGCAAAACCGGCCTGACTCCCAGCGAGTATCGCAGACAGTTGCAAAGCCCGCCCATCATAGAGCCCGCAAAGCCCACCAGAAATCCGGCCAAGTGACGAAAAGTCTCAGTCCCAATGCTCATTTGCACCAGTGTGCGCAACCACTGCCCTGTTATCATAGAAATACTAACCCGAAGCGCAAGCGAAGGGCAGTTGTCGTCGTGTCCACACTAACCCGAAGCGCAAGCGAAGGGCGGGGAGCCAGGGCGGGAGAACCTGAGTCTATGTCGCATCTCCCTTCGCTTGCGCTTCGGGTTAGTATTTCACCAGTGCCACTTCACAGTCCAACCCCCAAACACCCATAGATGAACTCCCCCACAGAACAAGCCCGCCATTTTCTGAAAAACGAAAAGGCCTTCCGCTTGGGAACGCTTCCTACCGAGACGTCGCATCCCAAGACCGCAACCCTTTCGCACGTAATCGCCAGTGATATTGCCGACGGGCTACGGATGTTGATGCAAGTCGACGAAGATATACCCGCGCCCATAGCCAACGTGATGGCCGGGCCGGAATTCGCTGCCCTCATCGACGCACTTTTTGAAGCCGTATCCACGGGCAAGCGCGTCTTCCTCACCGGATGCGGTTCCACGGGCCGCTTGTCCATTCTCCTAGAGGCCGCCTGGCGCGGCTGTTGGCAGGAATTGTGTAGCGTGCATCCCGACTTGTGCGACCGCTTGCCCGAGCGGGAATCGACTTTTACCAGCGTCATGGCCGGCGGCGACTTTGCCCTGATTCGTTCAGTCGAGGGTTTTGAAGATTCCACCAACCTGGGCGCCTACCAACTGGCACAGGCGGGCGTGGCAAGCGGCGACGTTGTTATTGCCATCACCGAAGGCGGCGAAACTTCGTTCGTGATCGGCACCGCCTGGGAAGGTCTTAGAGCCGGCGCGAAAGTCTTTTTCGTCTGCAACAACCCGCTCGATGTCTTACGCAAGCACGTGGAACGTTCGCGCGAGATCATCGACGAACCCCGCATCACCAAGCTCGACCTTTTCACGGGCCCCATGGCCATTAGCGGCTCCACTCGCATGCAAGCCACCACCGCCGAACTGCTGGTGGTCGGCGCCGCCATGGAACTGGCATTGTTGAAAGTGCTGGAAAAATTGCTTCCGCCCCAGATATTGCGACAACTCGATATCCCCACTCGCCGGCCCCAAGATTATCTCCAACATTTCGATTGCCTCCTCGACCAGCTTCGAAGAGATGGTAACGTAAAAACGATTGCCGAGTTGATTCAGTGGGAAGAGACCATCTATCGCCAGCATGGCCTGGTCACCTATATGACCGACGATTTTCTCCTCGATGTCTTGACCGATACCACCGAACGCGCCCCCACGTTCCGCTTGCCTCCCTTCCGCAAGTGCGACGATACAACATCCCCGCGAAGCTGGGCTTTTGTGAAAAATCCACATTACGATTCCCGCCAAACCTGGTCCCACGTCTTGAGGCGCGAGCCGCGCGGCATCGATTGGCCCTTGTCAGTCTACCAGTCGCTCGACGTTAGCGCGAAGCTCATCGAGGAAGAGCCCAAGCTGGACAATTCCCAGATCTGGAAATTCCTGATCGGAAACGAACGAGATGCCTCGCGATTCGAAGCGGTCGATTCCGGCTTGGCTATGATCCTTGTGGGCGACGAGATTGCACAGCACGGCCCCCGCCGCGAGGAGTTCGACCGGGAATTCCATCGTCATGCGACGTCCTATGCAAAAACGGCGGCCATCGCTGTCGGGCCGAGCCAATTGGACCGAGACGCCCAGAGCCTGTTCCATGTTGCGTGCGATCTGCCTGCCTCGCCGCTACGACTTTGGGATCGCTTGGCCGTCAAGTTGGTGCTCAACCTGATGTCGACCGCAACCATGGCCCGCATGGGACGAGTCGAAGGGAATTACATGTCCTGGGTGGAAACCTCGAACAAAAAACTCGTGGACCGTGCAACGCGGCTGATTGTACAATTGGCCGCTGTCGATTACGAGAAAGCCTGCTACGCCCTACATGAAGCGATAGACGCCGTCCGCGATAAACAAGGCACCGCCTCGGCCGTCGCCGTTGCCGTTGAAAAATTACGTGGCGACAACAGTCAGTAAGAATGTAATAGTCATTGGTAGTTTTTTCTGTCGTAGTTATACTGATAAAGGTAAACCACCTCAAGATAACGAGAACCCAAGATGCCATGAGCACTGCCGTGCAAATACTGCTAACGTCAAATCTAAAAACCGCTGCGAAAAGATGGCCGGCAATACTACTGCTTGTGTGCTGTCCGGTTGCCGTCCTTACCGCCCCCCCGCACGCTTGTGTAGCAGGTGACGGCGACTCCGCGACCCGCGGCGTGACTTGCGAGGTCAAGCAGCACAACGGTCGGCCGACGATGTTTGTCGACGCAGCGCCACGTTTCCCCATGGCGTACGTTTCTTACTATCCCCAGCCGTTTCGCTATAAACAGATGGCCGAACATGGAGTCCACTTCTACAGCGTCACACTCACGCTGACCGACAAGTGGCTCGGCAGCGGCAAAAAGGTGAAGTGGGACACGCGCGGCATATGGCGCGGACCCGACGAGCTTGATCTCCCGGTAGTCGAGGCGGCTCTCAAAAAGGTCGTTGACGAAGACCCCAATGCCCTCATCTTTGCACGCATCTTTTGCGACAGTCCCGCCTGGTGGGATAAGTTGCACCCCCACGATTGTCTCGGCGCGCTGGATGGCCATTCCGCTCGGGCGCGGCTTCGTCAATCTTTCTCCTCGCTCGCTTGGCGCAATGACGCCGCGGCTGTGGTCGGGAAAATCGTTGCCCACGTCTCCGCATCAAAGTACTCCCAGCATGTGATAGGCTACATGATCGGCGCCGGCCAGACCGAAGAGCTTGCGGCGATTGCCGATCACTCGCCCTGTTCGCAAAAACGCTTCCGCGCGTGGATCTGCAAGAAGTACGGCCAAGATGAAAAGACGATCCAGCGTCTCTTCGGAAAAACAATCGACCAGATCGCCGTTCCTTCACACGCCGAACTGCACAAGGGGACGTGCGGCAATTTATTCGACCCGCTAAAGTCTCGCCTGGCCATCGACTACCGTGAGTTCCACTCCAACGAAATCGTCGATTCGGCTCTAATGCTCTGCGCGGCCGTCAAACAGCAATCCAAAGACCGCCTGCTGACCGGCATCTTCTACGGATATACGAGAATCATTCCCGACAAGGGCCATCTTGCCCTTCGTCGCGCACTCG
>CAZISU010000046.1:11451-13226 GCA_964541935.1 uncultured Planctomycetaceae bacterium
CGACTTTATCTCCACCCCACACTCCACGGGCGGCAGAAACAGCCACCGCCAGGTCGGAAACTTCGACTTCCAAAGCTTCACCCAAGCCAATGCCGTGCAAAAGGCGGGCAAGCTCTTCTATCGCGAGACCGACATCCGCACTTCCCTCAGCCGTTGGATCTCGGAGACACGACCGGAAATCGACCCCGCGGGCGAGTACAAACAACCGGTGTGGCTCGGACCGCCCACGATGCAAGATAGCCTCGAACTGCTCAAGGGCGTGTACGCCAAAGTCCTCATCGAAGGTTGGGCCAACTGGTGGTTCGACCTTTGGGGCGGCTGGTACGACAGCCCAGAAATACTGCAACTCTTCGCCCAGATGCAGAAAGTTGGCCACGAAAGCCTGCAACTTCCCCGCAAGTCGACCGCCCAAATCGCCGTACTGCTGGACGAGAACGCCTATCGCTACTTGCCGTACGGCGTCTCGCAGTTCGGCCGACGTTTTGCATGGATCGACCAACAGTTGCGCAACCTTGGGAAAATCGGCGCCCCATACGATTTTTATCTCCACGACGACATCAATGACCTCGACCTCTCGCCATATCGCATGGTCGTCTTTCTCAATCCGTTTGTGCTCTCGCGAGATCAACGTCGCACTATCCGCGACCGCGTTATGTCGAACGACCGTCAGTTGGTTTGGCTGTATGCCCCCGGCCTGATCGAGGAAAATCTGTCGGTCGAAAACATGTCGTCACTCTTGGGCATGAAGTTTCAGATGGATGCGTCGTCCCCGGCCAAAAAAATCACGGTCGATTTGCATGGCAAGTCGCAAACCTATCAAGGGGCCGCCGTGGCTCCGTTTATCTACGTAAGCGCAGGAGCCGACGTCGCGCGGGGGCATACGGACGATGGCCGCATTGTCGTAGCGGAAAAAAACACTCCCCGCTGCCGAAACCTGTTCGTTGCCATGCCGCCCTTGCCGGTCAATTTGCTCCAGCAATACGCCAAACGAGCCGGCGTCCATCTTTATAACGAAACGGGAGTTGTCATCTTAGCCAACCAGAGCTATCTGGCCGTCTCGGCTGCAACGCCCGGCAAACGCAAGATTGTTCTTCCTCGAAAAGCGGCCGTAAAGGAACTCCTCTCGTTTGGCGAGAACAAATCATACGAGGCCTGCAAACAGTTCGAAATCGACTTTGCCGCCAACACCTGCCGTTTATTCAGGGTTATCTACGACCCCGTCACACAACCGCATAAGAAACCCTGATTCATGACTTTAAGTACACTCGACTGGCTGATTCTGGTTGCCTTCTTCGTCGTCTCGCTCGTCGTCGGCGTGGTGGTTGCACGCCGTGCGGGCCGTAGCTCGACCGACTTTTTCCTCTCGGGCCGCAACATGCCCTGGTGGCTCTTGGGCACCTCGATGGTTGCTACCACCTTCTCGGCCGGCACGCCCAATTTTGTCACCAACCTCGTCCGCGAATACGGCATCGCCGGCAACTGGCTATGGTGGTGTTTTCTGCCCACCGGCATGCTCACCACGTTTCTCTACGCAAAACTCTGGCGACGTAGCGGTGTGGTCACCGACATCGAATTCTACGAACTCCGCTACAGCGGCAAGCCGGCCGCGTTTTTGCGCGGCTTCCGCTCCATCTATCTGGGGCTGGTGTTCAATGTCGTGGGCATCGCCACCGCGACCATGGCGGCCGTAAAAATAGCCGGCGTCATGCTCGGATCATCGCCGACCACGACCGTCCTGGCCGCCGGAGCCGTCGCCGTGTTGTGCAGCATGTTGG
>CAZISU010000047.1:0-13209 GCA_964541935.1 uncultured Planctomycetaceae bacterium
AGCGGAAGACCGGTTACACCCTATTGAAATGGCCTTTGGGGTGGCCTTTGATGATTACGGTCGAACGGGTTACGGCCGAGAGACTTTCCAGGATGTCGCGAAAACTGGATAGCCGAAAGCCGTGCTCGTTGCGATGCGTGGCGTCCTTGCGTTTCGCTGAATCGGAACGCCCGGCCGGCGAGACGACCGAGTATCGTGTTTCGGCCGATGACTTTTCTTCATCGACAAACATCAACGGCGCAAGGGCCAGACGCATTTGATGCTCGACGTAATAGGCGAGCATGCAAATGAAAATGTGCGAACGCACGCGATCCGCAAGCCGATGGTTTATCGGGCGGACGCGAATGTCGATCGATTTCAGCGAACGAAACGCTCGCTCGACCAAGGCGAGATTTTTGTAATGAGCGACGACCCGTTCGTCCGACATCTCGCTCGGCTCGACGTTGCTGCGAATGACGTAGAGCCCGTCGAGGCTCGCTTCGGCGTCGATCTTTTCCTGGTCTCGGGAATATTCGAAGCTGTCGTCACCGATGGCGATGTGAAAGTGTTTCGCCACTTTTTTGCTGTTGACTACCTTGCCGACTTCGACGCCGATTTCCGGCTTTCCCCGCAAGGGCTTGCGTTTGCGATCGACCTTCGTTTTGACTTTCGCGAGCAGCTTCTCCGTTGCCACCAGGAGGGCCTCTCGTTTCCGCGCGCGCTCGTCGGACAGCAACGGGTTGCGGCATACGATCAGTCGTTCGTGGGGATAATCGCCGTGTGTAATGCTCGCCAGATCGCGTTGGTCGAAGAACGAAAGCTGGATGTCGCCCTGCCGCTGCAGCTTGGCGATCGAGGCGCTATTGAGCGCCGTAATCCAGCGGGCACCCTCTTCGCCGCGCAGATAGTCGTCAATCGCCTTACCACCGATCATGCCGCGATCGCCGACGAAAATCACGTTCTTGCGGCCGAAGTCGTTGCGCACTCGCTCCACTGCCTTGGGGAAAGCAACTCGATCACTCTCGTGGCCCGCTAGCACCTCGACGCCGATGGGAACACCATCGGCGTTGCAGTACATTCCGTAATTGACCTGCGGAAGATCGCCCCGTTTGTCGCGCGAGTAGCCGTGCTTGGCCAGCGGGCAAGTATGCCCTTCGAAGTATGACGAAGAAAGGTCGAAGAGCACCGGCCCGCCGTCGGCCAGATGTTTTTTTGCCAACTTCTTTTGCATCGACTCTTGCCGCCCGAGCAGCCAGTCCATGGCCAGATAGCATTCGTGTTCGTCGAGGTCTTCCAGCGAAAGCAGTTCGCCGAGCGTCGTGGCGGCTGTCTCGCTCTGGCAATGTCGGGCGGTTGCAAGCTTGGAATCGCCATGCAGCAATCGGTCGGCAATCATGGCGACGACAATATCTCGCTGCCGCGAGGGCTTGCGATCGATGTCCTGGAGCAAGCCCGATTTTTTGATCATCGCAACGATAGCAGCCACGTGCCCATGCTGCCGCGAGTTGATAATCTCCAGACTCTTTTCCGGCTCGGAAATCGCCCGAGCGGCCGGCACGACTTCGCCCTTCAGCGCGGCACGGACGGCCTCGACCGTCTCGCCGTTCAACGAAGAAAGGTTGCCAACGGTGCGTTTCTTCGTTTTTCCATTTTCACGCCAAGACTCTCGCAAGAGCACTGCGGGCGTCGAGTTTCGATTTGGAACGTGCTCGATGTACATGGGTAGTAAATATACACAGACGCACTTCGAGCACAACCCTAAGTTGCATATTTACATGGGTGCAAGATAGGCAAGATGGCCCGCGGCAGTGCAAGCAACCCCTTGCGAGTTAAGGAGATACGACAACGCCGGAGCGATTAGTGGTTACAAGTTCGGGCTAGCCGTTGAGCTACGGGCGCTAAAGTGTTGATTTGATTGAGGTTTCAGGGGGTGTCAGTGGCACCACCTTGTTATCGAACCGGAGACGATGCCAGATGAGTAATCATACCCAAAAAAAGCTTCTTAGCAAACCCGCAAAGCCCTATTCCGCCTTCCCGCTGTTTGCACATGCAGCCAACATGCAGGTAAGAAAGATTATGGAGATAATGTACTATCTTGGGTCCTGGTCTGATCCGGGGGACGCTGTAGAGGTATTTTCTTGCAGGCCGATTTTTTGCACATCGATGGGTTTGAATCCCAGCTTAAAGGCGGGAGAATTGGCCCGTAGCCGGTAATCGCCGCCTTTAACGTCGACGAAGAGCGGGGCAGCAATCATGGAGTGTTTCTCGAACCCAAGCTTCATCCACGCAGCAAACGATCCATCGCCGATACCGCGAATTCGCAACTTTTGTCCGGCGGCGGGCCAGTAGAGGTTGTAGTCGCACTGGGCCAGCGATTGTTTAGCGCTGGGGCGTGCGGCGAGCAGCATGGCCTTGGGGTCCGTGTAGTACACGATGTTGCGCAGCACGCGATTGCCACGCGCTTCCGCTCCCATACGCAGATCGAATTGGTTTCCGCTGCTGTTTATGAAGATGTTGTTTTCCACCAGATTGTTCTGTGGCTCGCCGACGGGCATGGAAACCGCGCCGAGAACGGTCGAGACGATAATATTGCCGTAGATGATGTTGTCCATGCCGGAGTTGTCGAAGTAGATCCCCCAGGTGTAGTACGGCGAGTGGATCTTCCCGCCCGCCTTAAGGCCTGCCCCCTCTCCTTTTTGTTTGTACGGTCGCAAGTATGCCCCACAACCGATCAGGTTTCGAATGATGTTGAAACGAATAAGATGTCCGCGGGCCAACTCGGGATCACCTTCGAGCGGATACCAGCGGTTGACCATGATGCCGCCGGTGTCGGAGATCTCGTAGCCCAGATTGTACATTTCGTTGTACTCGATGATGACGCGACCGAACCCGTCCTGCATGTTCACGCCTTTATCTGGCGTGTCATGGATAAGATTGTGAGATACGACATTTTCGACGCTGTTGATTCCGTTAAGGTGAACGGCCCCCCCGCTCTTCTTAAGCACGCCGCAGTGATGGATGTGATTGTTTGAGATTAGGTTGCGGATCAATTTGGGATAACGGGCTGAATGCTCACGTAGAACTGCGGCATTATTCCAGGCGTTGGTATTGAAATCCGTTTTGCCGGCAAGGGAAACGGCGGCTCCGCCAATATGGGCGATCTCGTTGCCCACTATTCGGTTCCGACTGTTAGCCCCTTGTAAACGGACACCGTCGCCGCCCAGATTGTGAAAATAACTGTTCTCGATGCCGCAATTCTCACAATGTTCCAGCCGCACGGCGGCTCCATGTAACAAGGGGGCGTGAAAATTACTGTGCAGATGTTCCGGAAAAGTAGATAGCGTCTCGGTGAACGTCAGGCCGGAAATAGTTACATTTCGAACGGGCGATTCCGCTGTGCCACGTAACACGATCAGCGTATCGATCCGCGGCACGGTCACCGTAATGTCCTTTGCAGTGTCTTTTGGCAGCCAAAAGTAGAGGGTTGCGGTTTCCGTGTCCAGACACCACTCGCCCGGCCGATCCAGTTCCTCCAGTACATTTTCCACAAAGAAGCGATTGCCGGCTTCCACCGGCATCCACGCGAAACGGCTATTGCGGGTGAGCGCCATGGTTTGTTTCGCTTGGTCAATTTGTTCGAGCGGAATGAGGTCGTTAACCCAGCACACCCAGGGGAAAACATTGACCTCCGCTTGATGCGGTTTTGCCCAGTCTCGCGGCGGAGTGTCCGCTGAAAAACTAAAACCCGCAGGTTTCTTATCTTGCTTCGGCAACTTTTTTCCGATGAAAGCCCAGCCACTGTAGCGAGGATCCTTGGGGTCCAGATTGGGCCAACGTGCGCGGGTTTGCCGTCGACCGTCAAAGAAAAGCTGACGGAATTTCAACTTGTCAACCTTTGTCCCAGCTAGCGAGCACTGCATAATCCGGCCCTTGTAAGGCTTCCAGCCGGCTACTATCTTCCCGCCGCTGAGCACCGGCTTCTCATTCCTATAGGCCTTGTATGTGATCGGGCATTGCCGCGTCCCCGAATCATCGCCGGTAAGGAGCAATGGCTCGGCGAGATAATACGTCCCCTTGCGAATAAAGATCGTAACCGGCTGTTGCAAACCGGAGTCGGCTTTGAGCCTACGGATCGCATCTCGGGCGCAAGCGAGTGTTGCGAAGGGGCCGTCCGTGCCCGTCGCGTCGGCCGCGGGCAGCTTTCCACTCCAAGCATCGTTACCATCCACGGCCACGTAAAACTCGATGGGCGGCGCCGACCCCACTGCCCATGCCGCTTCCTTATTATCGCACGGCAACACAAGAACAGTCGCAACCGCCGCAAGTCGCCATAAGTTAAATATTATTCTCATCGTCAGTCTCAGGCTTCTTGCATAAAAAAGTAAAATTGCTACGACAGTCTTGCTCCAGAGCAAGTACTTGGAGAGTACTCCTGCTCCTCGCATTCACGAACGAACGTGCCCTTATTGCCATTGCGTCAAACTCTATATTCTTGTAAGCTGCCACGGGAATTGTGGAATGAGTGGATGCTGTATTTATATCATGTCACTAGTTCCGCCGTAAGTCTAATGACGTCAGATGGTTATGACTAGGGGTGTTTTTAGTTTTGTCGGAATACATAACTGCGACTCTGCCCCCGTGGAACGGGGGATAACGATGGATATGGAGATTCATAGTGACAAGTGTGTCGATCGTCATTCCTTGCTATAATGACACCGTGGTTCTGCCCGAGGTCTTGGACGAGTTGAAGCTTGTGATCTGCGATTTCCCGCACATTAGCTGGGAGATCATAGTTGTCGACGATCACTCCGATGAGCCAGTTGCTGATCTTCTTGCATCGCAGAAAGGTCACGAGGATGTTCTTGTGATCACCCATCCTGGCAATCGAGGATATGGTGCATCGTTAAAAACAGGCATCCGCAACTCACGTGGCAGCTATATCCTCACAATGGACTCAGACGGCCAGCACGATCCGGCCTGCTTCTCTGATGTCCTGCATAACTTCGAGTCCTACGATTTGGTAGTTGGCAGTCGAGAGTCGGCAGGCGTCCCCTTATCTCGTCGTCCGGGGAAGTGGTTTTTATCCAAATTGCTTAATTTTATTATGGGCCAAAAGATCCCCGACATGAACTCCGGATTGCGAGTCATGAGAAGAGAGAAAATCGCGTCGTACATGCATCTTTGTTCGGAGAAGTTCTCATTTTCACTTTCCAGTACAATGGCTTTTTGTTCCGAAAACGACGTAGTGAATTTCGTTCCTATAACGTGCCGCAAACGCGGAACGGGCACTAGCCGCGTAGGGGTTGTGGTTGCGTTCGCAACACTGCTGAAGATCATCCGCCTTGGAGTCGTCTTTAGGCCATTAAGTGTTTTCCTTCCGGTATCGGCTTCTCTTCTTGCCGTGGGATTTGCTTCGCTCGTACACAACATGCTCATTCAGAACATCACTGACCTGACTATCGGATCGACGTTGTCGGGGATCATGATATTTTGCTTTGGCTTGATGTCGGACCAGATAGCTTCTCTGAGACGTGAAGGCGGTCGCAACGCGCTCGTGCCGCAAGAGGTTGCGCCGACTAAAGACAGCCTGCAAGGTCGACATAAGGGCGAACCGATTGCCGAGACAAAAGAGCCTTCGGTGCTTATTTTCTCCGCTCAACAGCAAGCAGAAGCCACAAACTCGGTTTCATCGCCAAACGCAGCAGAAAAACATTTGCGAGCGGCTCAATAGGTCCCCCCCCCTAGTTTCTAACATTGCATCTGGCGGCTCACCTCAATTCAATAGGTCACTTTTTGAGTCGAGCCAATCAATGGACCGATCTGAATGAATCAAAACAGGAAGTAAAAGATGCCTCCCGAAAAAACCGCCTTGTATGGCAGTGATACTATTGGCAACACTCTTATGAATTGGCGGATCAGAAGAGTGTTACCTCTGTTGAAGGGACGACTGCTTGACGTGGGATGCGGATGCAATCGACTGGTCGATCACTACAAGAGCAAATATGGCGGCGAGGGACTCGGAATTGACGTGTATCCCTGGGAAGGCGTTGATACGGTAATCAAAGACGCCGGAAAATTGCCGTTTGATGACGGCTCGTTTGATACAGTAACATGCCTTGCCACGTTGAACCACATTCCGAACCGACTGGAATTCTTAAAAGAAGCGCATCGAATCCTTGCGCCCGACGGACATCTTATCGTCACAATGATTCCGAACGGCATATCGAAGATCTGGCACCGATTGCGTGAACCTTGGGATCCTGACCAGAATGAACGGGGCATGGAAGAAGGCGAAGAGTTCGGCTTTTCCGCCGCCGAAATGTCGGAGCTATTCGCTCAGGCAGAATTCACACTGGCCGAGAAACGCCATTTCATGCTTGGAATAAATGCGATTTATACCGGCAAGAAGAAGGTTTATGCTCATGAAAAAGCGGGCTAATCACACAACCACAATTGCTACTAAGAGACACTAATGAGTGCATCTGAGGAAAGATGGACTGAACAAGGCAGTAGGTCGTATCTCGATTATTTCTGGAGACATATCTGCTTTTACCTTCTGTTGGCAGCACTCTTTTTATTTTTGTGCAACATCCGTGGAACAACGCGCATAGATGCTGTTAATTATGCGGCCGTTGGAAGTCATCTGCACTGCAATCATAATTGGTTGCCAACTGCCGAGGGAGGGTATTCCAGTTATGCGAATGAGGGATACTCGTTTCTACACTGCTTGACTGCTTCGGCCATGGGTAATGCGCCGCTTTCGAGGGGGAGTGCGATCAGTTTTGTCGCATTCATGCTAGGCTCTATCTGCTACGTGAAATGCTTGCAGTACTTTTTTACACTGCGAGAATCACAACTGATTTTACTCCTGCAACTTCCTCTGCTGGATGTACTCATTTGGCCCTTAACGGACTGTGTCTCTTGGTGCTTTTGCATCGTCCTTATGTGGGTTTTTATGAAAAGGGGGTTTCGAGCGTCCTTTGTCTTTGGGCTTATATTGGGTGCCGGCTTTCTATGCCGGAATCATGTTATCGTTATCTTTTTGCCACTCCCGATCTTGATGGGAACACTCTCAACGTGGAAAAATAACTGGAGAGCTTTGTTGTGGGATCTTTGCCGATGTGCCGCGGGGTTTGTTGTTTCAATCGCTCTGTTTGAAATCCTCGTCTTACTTTGGGTCGAAAATCATGCTACTTCCGGCAACTTCTATACGGATCACTGTGCAAATCAAGTAGTGGCCGCACAGAGTAGAGTTTGGTTGTTTTTGAAATATTGCAAAAACATCATTTGTCTTAGATTTGATGTATACGGCGCGATTCTGAGTACCGTTTTGTTGTCACTAGTCTTTTGTCCCACAAGTAAATTTGCATGGCGATTTGCCTGGTTTATTCTTTTTTCCTTCGCGGCTACGTTTTTCTCTTATGCTTTATTGGTTTACGCTCTTGGCGATAAGGCTATCGGCCGTTTTCCTTCGCGTTATATCATCTACTACTACAGTTCGATTTTCCCATTTTTATACTATTTTGCAGCCATCGTTGTGCGGCGAATCAAAAGACGTAACCTAATCCCCCTTCCAAGTATAATAACCGCTTCGCGGCCATACACAGTCTCGCTGATAACAGTTCTAATCATCTGGATTTCCCTGCCGTTGGACATCCCCCTGTTTCTTAAAAGTTATTTAATCGGGAGGGACGTTGTACAGCTTGTAAAACATCCCGAAAACGCCCTGAACTGCCTCAATCTTTACCGTAACGAACGGGCCCTTTCGAAAGACCTGTGTCGCATGCCGAGTTCGCAGGCTGACCTGTGTGTCTTTTTTGGTGAGGCAAATATTGAATGGTACAAAGCGTTGTATCCGGTTTCCAGTTACGACACGCACACTCTTGTCACTTATCGCGGTGAATCCTCAGAAAAACTAAGGGAGGCTGTTAATAATTTCTTCCATGACCACGAGTTACTGAAATACTCGCGAGTCGTTCTACTTGTCGATAAAGTCTATCTGGACGGCGTAGAGGACGAGGCGGATAAGGCCATGTTCGACAAGTTTCTTTCTGACGAGAAGTTTTCGAAAGCATTCGATCGGAAAGAATACGATTGCAAGGAATGCGTATTCTTTATCTTTACCGCGAGACGTCAACCCTAAGCAGCGGGCTGTTGCTATGGCACGATGGATGTAGTATCCAATGAATATAAACGCAGCCCAGGAGGATTGCAGTGAGTAAGTACACTCGATTACCTTTAACCATCGTAAAAAATTATTTTAACATCGTCAAGTATCCTTCGTATTGCACATTCCTGGTGACTTGGAAGTGTAATTGCCGGTGTGGCTTTTGCGAGATCTGGAAAAAACCGTCCGTCGACGAATTAAACGCTGCTGAGATCAAACAGATATTTCAACAACTCAAGAAGATGGATGCCGTTCGCATCACTGGTGGCGAGCCTTTCCTAAGAACGGACCTTCTGGAGATTACCGACATCATCGATAGATGTGTCAGCCCGGACATTATTCACATTACGTCCAATGGTGTACTCACAGATAGGATCGTTGAATATGTTCGGCAGTCGACATATACAAACCAAAAGCTGCATATAAAAATCTCGGTGGATGCAATGGGGGAGCGTCACGATAATAATCGTGGTGTATCTGGTGTGTTCGAGAAGGCGATAAACACCATAGCCTCGCTTGAGAAATACGTTGTCGATAAAAAGATTCTTCTCGGTATTAATATGTCAATGTTTGATCATAATTCGTATCGGGATTATTCGGACCTGAAATTGTTGGTGAATAAAATGGGGGTAAAAATCTATCCCTCGTTCGCCTACAAGACCCCTGCTTTGTATCGACGAGATGATGAAGTAAAAAATGTACCAACGAACACAATGGGATTTGAGCCGTATTATGATTTTTCTAATGAGGAGCTAAAAGAGATTTTCGCAACCCTCGAAGAAGACTCCGCCCAGATCACCGATTTTGTTGGAAAAATGGCGGTGCAGTATAATTTGCAAGGCATCAAAAACAGGATCATGCACAACGATCCGACCCCAAATCCAAAGTGTGTCGCTTTGAATGACCACTTAAGATTACTGCCCGATGGGGCCGTTCCGGTTTGCTATTTCGATTCGAGAATTGTCGGCAACTTGAGAGACACGCCATTTCGGAAACTGTGGTTCGATTCGCAAGAGACCAGGAAAATGAGAAATGACGTGAAACGTTGCCGTGGATGTTGGGTTGCGTGTGAAACCGTTCCCAATAGTGTCTATACGGGCAATATATTCGCCTTCCTTTGGAAGTTAGCTCGTTCCCGACGCAGTCCTGCAACCAGTAACAACTGGTGACGCGCCAAAATCACCTGCCATTGGTCACAACTATCCAATTACAACCCGTGTTCCCGCCGGAACCGTTCGATATCGCTAAGCGGCCCAATTACCACCACGCGATCTTCGGCCTCGAAGCACAGGTCGGCTCCGGGGGCGAATTGCAGGCTTTCTTGGCCGCGGCGAACGGCAACCACCAGCAGGCCGTGACGGCTGCGGATGTCGGATTGGCCCAGGGTTGTGCCCACCAGCTTGCATCCGGTCGAAAGGGCCACCTCGTCGACTTCGACTTCGGCCACGTGTCGGCCGGCCACCAGTTCGACTAGTTCCACCATCGACGGGCGGGTTATCATGGCCGCCATCCGCATGGCGCCGGTCGCGGCCGGCAGAACGACCCGGTCGGCGCCGGCCTGCAACAGTTTCTTCTCGGTCGACTGGAACTCGCCGCGGGCAATGATGTGGATATCGGGGCTGAGGTTCCGCGCAGTCAGCGCGATAAAAACGTTGTCGGCGTCGTGCGGTAGGGTCGTTACCAACGAGGCAGCCCTTGCGACTCCCACGGATTCGAGGGCATCTTCCTCGGTGGCATCGTCGCTAACCGCCAGGTAACCCATCTCCGTTGCCTCGGCAATACGCTCGTGGTTCTTCTCGACAATCACAAACGTTTTTTTATTCTTGCGGAGTTGTCCGGCCAGAATCTCGCCCATGCGGCCAAACCCGCAGATGATTACGTGGCCGTTGAGGCGTTTGATATCGCGGCTGATTTTTCGCAGCCCGAGCACGCGGTTTACTTCACCTTCGGTCATCATTTGAACAAACGCTCCCATTAAATACAGCGAGGTTGAGACGCCCACGACAATGATTATGGACGTAAATATCTCCATGGTGGGCGAAAGCGGGTGAACCTCTTCCAGCCCCACCGTGGAGAGAATGATTACGACCATGTAGATCGAGTCGACCAGATCCCAGCCGGCAATACAATAGCCGGCAACGCCGACGAAGAAAACCAGCGTCAGCATCATCACGGCGGTTTGAACGTGGCGTAGGCCTGAACTCATGTGTGATAGTCGGCGTTTAGCCGTATGTATTCGGCGGTTAGGTCCGTGGTCCAGAATCTCGCCCGCCCCTCGCCCTCGCCGAACTCGAGCACGATGAGCGTGTCGCGATTGTCGGCAATGGATTTCGAGGCGGCTTCGGCATCGAATTGAAGCGGCGTGCCGGCCTCGTATAACGGGATGCCGTTGACGCGCAGGTTCACCTTGGCCGGGTCGAAAGGCACGCCCGCGTATCCGGCGGCCGAAACGATTCGCCCCCAGTTGGGATCCGCCCCGGTCACGGCCGTCTTGACCAGCACGCTGTTGGCCACGGTTTTGGCAATTTCAAAGGCCTCGTCGCGTCCGGCGGCCCCGTTGACCTCGATGGTAATCAGGTGCGTGGCGCCCTCGCCGTCGGCCGGAATGGATTTGGCCAGTTCCTGGCAGACTTCATCAACCGCGGCCGAAAATGCGGCCAGATCATCGCCTGCCAGCGGCGCGGTTTGCGAGCAGCCGTTGGCCACGAGCAAAACCGTGTCGTTCGTGCTGGTGTGGCCCTCGACGCTGATGCAGTTAAACGAATCGTCGACGGCCGGACCGAGCGCGGCTTGAGCGTCTTCCTTGCTGATATTGGCGTCGGTCAGAATCAGGCCCAGCATGGTCGCCATCTTGGGGCCGATCATGGCCGCGCCCTTGGCCATGCCCACGATGCGTACTTCTTTTCCGCCGATCGTAAGCCCTCGGGCGGAAACCTTGGTGACCGTGTCGGTCGTCAGCAACCCACGCGCGGCCGCATCGAACGAGTCTGCGTCGTCGCTTAAGAGAGGAGCGGCCAAGGCGATGCCCTTTTCGATCTTTTTCATCGGCATAAACTCGCCGATAATGCCGGTCGACATCACCAGCCCAGCCGCGGCGTCGGTCGCACAGACGCCCGCCGCCAGTTCCGCCATCCGCTCGGCGTCGGCCAGTCCCCGCTCGCCCGTGCAAGCGTTGGCATTTCCCGAATTGACCACAACCGCTCGAATCCCATCCGCAGGCGTGCGCGATTTGTCCACGGCAACCGGCGCCGCAAAAACCAGGTTCTGCGTATAAACCCCGGCAGCCACGGCCGCGGTATCGGAAACTACCAGCGTCAGGTCGGGATTCTTGGGGTTGGATTTAATCCCACAGTGAATCCCAGCGAATCGAAACCCCTTGGGAAGTGCGTACTCCATATTATAATGCCTTCATCTGATATTCTTGTGTGCATACCGCATACTAACCCGAAGCGCAAGCGAGCGGATCGCAAAGTTCGCTCTGGTTTCCCGCCCCTCGCTTGCGCTTCGGGTTAGTATATCAATTCTCACAAAGCCGTGGTCTCGTCGTGGCCGTACATCAAGTTAAAATTCTGCACCGCGGCACCCGAAGCGCCTTTAATCAAATTATCTAAACAACTGATCGTCAAAATGCGATTCCGCACTACCCGCGCGGTTACGTCGCAATAATTCGTTCCCAGCGTGTCTTTGGTGCCGGGCAAATGGTCCACAACCCGCACGAACGGCTCGTCGGCATAAAACTCGCGCAGTGTGTCGAGCACCTTTTCCTCCGAAACTTCGCCCACCGGCAGCGAGTAAGTCGTCGACAAAATTCCCCGGTCCATGGGTATCAGGTGCGGTGTGAAAATAATTTCCACATTCGTATCGCCCGCGGTGCCCAGAACCTGTTCGATCTCGGGCGTATGACGATGCCGGCCGATATTGTAGGCCGAAAGGCTCTCGTTACATTCGGTGTAATGGGTCGTCAGCTTGAGCGTACGCCCGGCTCCCGAGAGCCCGCTCTTCGAGTCCACGATGATTTCGGTAGGCTGGATGAGCCCATGTTTCAAAAGCGGCGCCAGCGCCAAAATCGCGGACGTCGGATAGCAACCGGGGTTGGCCACCAGCGGAGCGTCGGGGATATCTTTGCGGAACAGCTCCGGCAGCCCGTAAACCACCTTGCCCAATCGCTCCGGGTCGCAATGCTTCTGGCCATACCACTGAGCGAAAACCTCGGGATCGTTGAGACGGTAGTCGGCGCTGAAATCGACCACGCGGCAGCCAGCCTCCAGAAGATGCGGCACCAACGAAGCCGTCACGCCATGCGGCAGACAACTGAAAACGCATTCCGCCCGGCTGGCAACCTCGGTCGGGCCCAAATTCTCCAGACACAAATCCAACCGATTGGTAAGCGATGGGTGAACCATCGCAACCGGCGGATTGCCTTCCTGGCGGCTGGTCAGCGCGGTGATCTCCGCTGCGGGGTGGTGCAGCAGAATCTTGATTAGTTCCAGGGCCGTATAGCCCGTGGCTCCGAGTATGGCAATGCGTGTCATGACAACCCGTTCTTCGTGGTCTTCGCGGCTTTCCCTTTCGGAAAACCCTGCGTCACTTGGTGATTTTTACTAACGGCGGGAAGTCCCCACCATACAAGCCCAAAGTATACCCGCCCCGGGCAAAAACAGCCAAGGGGCATTGCAAAGGCGACCAATGGCATGTCGATTCACCCGCTGCTGTCATGGACAGTATGGTTTTCGTCTGGGTTCGGTTTCGAAGCAAGAGTTTTCGACACGCCATAGGTAACCCGCATGATGCTTATACTGCCCCTGGCGTCTTGCTGATGTGTATCGCGTCGGTTAATATCCGTATTTAATGAAACGGCTCGGAAAATCTTATTCAAATGGGCCGCCAAAACTTGTAATTGACGTATATCCGGGAGTGAGTGATGTCAGCAGATTCAAAAAAAGCCCTGATAATCGAGGAAATGACGGTTGCCGATTTCGAGCGTGAGCGGGAACGGACCCAAACCGTGATTTTGCCGCTAGGTTGCACCGAACAACACGGTTACCACCTGCCGCTCTCGACAG